>JAJRAX010000088.1 GCA_028679775.1 Methanothrix sp.
AGTCGATAGTCCTCACGGATGAAGACGGGCGCAATGTTGCGGTGCCCCTAAATCCTGAACGCATAGTCTGCCTCTCACCAGGAGCCGCTGAGGTGCTCTGTGCCCTGGATGCGCAGGACAAAATTGTAGCAGTGACGAAGGACTGCAATAAACCGGCGAGCCTATTGGAAAAGGAGATCGTGGGCGAGTCCGGCAGACATGCCGATATCGAACGGATTCTTGAGATCCAGCCGGACCTCGTTATTGCAAAGACCGGATCTCTCTTTCCCAAAGACGACGAGGAAAAGCTCACGGACTATGGCATTGTCGTTCTTAGATACAGGGTGCTGCATATCGATGCCCTGCTTCCCATGATCGACGATCTTGGAAGGATTCTGCAAAAGGAGGACCAGGCAGAGGAGATGGTGGATTGGATCAACGGCTACTATCAGACAATGCTTGATCGGATTGGAACGCTGCCTGATGAAGAGTTGCCCACAGTCTATTTCATGTCAATGGGACACATGGACTGGACGGGAAACAATGCCTCCACAGGAAACATCAGAATAAATGAGGCAGGGGGCAGAAATATTGCTGCCGATCTTCCAGTTACCGTTCCTCATGTTGAGATGGAATGGATCATCGATCAGAATCCACAGGTCATAATCTATTCCATGTCAGACGAGCAGCATCAAGGGACTTATCCCAGCATCGAGGAGATGAAGGCCAAGCAGGAGGAGATCATGTCCCAGCCAGGCTTCGAGATCATCGATGCCGTAAAGACTGGAAGGGTGTACATCGCCGACATCAATATGGCCAGTGGTCTCTCGGAAATGGTTACAATGCTCTACTATGCCAAATGGCTGCATCCAGACCTATTCGAAGATATTGACCCGAGATCGGTTCATGCCGAGATGCTGAGGAAATATGCCCACACGGACATAGACGATATCCATCAGGTCTATCCTGAGTGACACATTAGTTGCGACCTTCGGGAGAGATTGCAATTTCAGGCTAAAACAAAATCAATTTTTTTATGCCTAAATGATCTCCTAACTCAATATATAATATTCAGCTTTGAATCCAGATAAATCATTGACTCAAAGAAGAGTGCCATAACCACCCCGGAAAGCAAGCCCAGGAATAGTCCCTGCAGCATTCCAGAGAAAAGTCCCAGCAATGCGCCAAGGAAAAGGCCGTATGCGATTGAAAATATAAATCCTGTGCCCATTATTCCTCTTAAACGTAATAAACGTATCTGTAGAAGTCTTCTTTATCTGGAAAGGATATGGCCCCCTCCGGGCAGCGCCCCTGACAACCGGTGCACAGCATCACGCATTCGTAGGGATCGGTGACCGAGATAGATCCATCCTCTTCAAGGGAGTAGACTCCTTTGGGGCAGAAAGACAGGCAGATCCTGCATTTTTTGCAGAGATTTGTATCAATGCTCGGAAACCAATCGATCCTATCTCTGGGCTGTGTCAGCCTGCGCCTCTCGCCGACCATATGCATTATCTTGCTTCTCTTCTGCGGATCGTTGCCTGCAAGGATGGTCTTCAGTATGACCTCGGCCTTGAGCTTGAGGGGCATATTGGCGGTCATTGCCCAGGATGCAGCCTTTAAGGATCTCTTTTTCTCGTGAGACATGGCTTCATCCTGCAGTCATCTTAGAAATCTTTTGTGACTTATGGCATCAGCATCAATTCCAGGACAAAAGCATGCGAGCAATTGAAATCGTTCAAATAGCTTGCAGGCCTCTGTCCCCGGAAAATCCATGCATTCCTCCGTATCCATTGATGAGCCGAAACCGGCCCTAATATCTGATGATTTGTTCGCCAAGACCTAATCCCTTCAATTCAACTTATTTGGAATAAGATCAAATGCAATTGATTTAAAGCTTTCGGGCGAGGTTCGTTCAATGTAATTTAAGTTGATAAATAAAAAAAAGTTAAATTATAAATTACTGATTGGACTTGCCCGGAGTGGGTGTGGTGCTCTCTTTCCAATCTCCGCCATCCGGAATTCTGGCAAAAGATACATCTGGTTTGGTGGCGTTGTACTCCTTCTCATCGACGAGGCTTCCAGTTGCATCAAAGAGCTTTATGCAGTCACCATCATTTCCCTGAAATACGCTGCTCTCGGTAATGTTGATCGTCAGGAATTCTCCTGGCTTTATAATTGTGCCGTCAGGCAGCTTGAACTCACCTGGGGTTGATCTGAAGACGGTATCCATGAGCACATATCCGCTGATATCAACAGGCTCATTGCCGGAGTTGAAAAGCTCTACAAACTCATCATCCATCCCGCTGACCTCACCATTCCCATTCCAATCTGATACGGGATTGGAGAGCATCTCATTGATCACAATGCTTGCGGATGTCGCATTGGCAGCCAGTATTGCCGAGAGAATGCAAACAGCAAAAACCAATCTGAGGCTATTGTTCGCCAAACACGTATCCCTCCTGCAGTTTAACGAAACTCCTTGAAGGCTTCCTTTGTATGCTGAACGAAGATCTCTGCAATGCCGTCATTCTCACCCATTCCTTTGAGGTTGAAGTCAACATGGATTCCCTCTTTCTCGAACATGCTCTTCCAGGAATCGCTCTCATTGCCTGTGAGATCATTTAATGCATGGTCTCCGGCAACAATCATGAATGGCATCAACCTGACGTTTTTGACTTCGGACTCCTTGAGATCTTCCAATACGTCCTCAAATGTTGGATATCCTTCTACTGTGCCCATGAATACATTCTTGTGATCCTCAGCCAGTATGTTTGCCATCTGGCAATAAGCGCTGTTGGCAGGATGCTCTGTGCCATGCCCCATGAAGACGACTGCAGTATCATCGGCATCTCTCGGGCTTTTCTGGGGCGTCCTATTGGTACCCGTGGTGCACTCGTCAAACTGCGAGGCCAATGCAGCAGAGACATTCCTGTAGTCATCATTGCTCATGAGAAGAGGCATGCCGATTGTGAGATTCTTGAAGCCGAACTTGCCTTCGATGCCCTTGATGCTATCCACGATGTTGGCCATGTCATGGAACTCCTCACCAGGAATAACATGCAAAGACTGAACCACAACGTTGACATAGCCCTCATCGTTAAGCCTGGAAAGCGCGGTCAATGGATTGTCTATTGAGATATTGTCTCTTTCCTGAATCTTGCGCCGGATGTAGTCAGATGTAAATGCGATCTGAATCTTGGCGTCAGGAAACTCCATCTTATAAATTCGTTCGATGTTCTCGTAGGCTGCCTGAGCCTCTGGGTAGCTTGTGCCGAACATCACCAGCAGAATAGCCGATTCATCCTTGGCAGGCCTGTCCATAGCCACATTGGTAGGAGCAATGAAGGCCAGAGCAAGCATAGCGGCCATTCCAACCCGTACTCGTTTCATCTTACCATCTCATGTAAATTTAAATTGATTTAACACAAGCTAATTAGATGAAATATAAAAGGATGACGCCCTGAATCATGAACTTATGCTCGTGCTCCCCTGATCTGCCGCAGGGGCATGATCACCGGCCTGTCGGACAGGCTCTGGACTGCAGCCTCCACCCGGTAAACTGATGCAATGTTCTCCTCGGTTATGACTGAATATGCTAAAAAATAAGAAAACCGATGATCAGTACTGAACCAGCCCGCCCTCCGCTTTGACCTTTAATACAGATCTATCGAAGACAAACAGGCTCAGCGGCAGGAGAATGATCGAGAA
>JAJRAX010000089.1 GCA_028679775.1 Methanothrix sp.
GAAATCGTTTGCTCCCCTGCGGCGGACTACGTGTTTGAAGAAGGGGTTTTCGATGCCGCAACATGTATTGGGTCAACGTTTATTTTTGGCGGCTTCCAACAGACACTCCAAGTTTTGAAGCGAGCTGTTCATCAGAATGGACGCCTTGGTATCGGTGAGACCCACTGGCTTGGCAATCAGGTACATCCGTCATACGCCCAACAACAGACAACTACCCATACAGAAACGGAACTAACACAATTTGTCCGGGATGAAGGCTTTGAACTCGAATGCATCATTCATGCCAGCTACGACGACTGGGACAGGTACGTTTCGGATGGTTGGTATGCACTGATACGCTGGCTCGAAGAAAATCCCACCCACACGGACTATGAACAGGTATTCAAGCATTTCCGTGCTGACCAGGATGATTATTTGCAGTTCCAACGCCAATCTATGGGTTGGGCCATGTACTGCCTCGCTCCCATGAAATCTCGTTGACATGTAGTCATTTGTGAATGTATTTTTTATTTGCAGAGGAGAAAACAGATCTATTCCCGATGGGAGCATCATATCTCAATACGATTGTCCTTTTTCGTGATAACCGCATGCTGCCGTCTCTTCTCTCTGCTTTCTCTTTCTTGTCACAAAGAGCAGAGCATGCTTTAGATCCTCAATCGTTGCAGGTTTGCTCAGGTAGCTGTCCATCCCAGCCGATATGCACTTATCCCGATCCCCCTGCAGAGCGGATGCGGTCATGGCAATGATCATTGGTCCATCGTGCCATCGTTCTCGTATGGCTTTGGTAGCCTCAAGTCCGTCCATCTCAGGCATCAAAACATCCATCAATATCAAATCGTAATCTCGTCTCTCTAAAGCCTTCAGGACCTCGATGCCACTAGACGCTACATCTGCAACGCACCCAAGCTTGCTGAGCATTCTCAGAGTTACCATCTGGTTAACTTTGTTGTCTTCGGCAATGAGGATGCGCAGGTCATGATTTAAGTCGCCTTGAATATCCGGGTCACCACAAGATGCAGCATGACCTGATTCGATAGGCTCTCTATCGGTCGTTTCGGCTTGAATAATGAAATGAAATGTGCAACCTCCCTTCGCCTCGCTCTCCACCCAAATCTTGCCGCCCATCATCTCAACGAGCTTCCTGCAAATAGCAAGCCCCAGGCCGGTGCCGCCGTACCTGCGGGTGGTCGAGGCATCGACCTGGCTGAATGATTGGAATAGCCGGTCCAGCTTATCTTTCGGAATGCCTATTCCCGTATCCTTTACTGAAAAATGAATCTCAAAATTATCGTTTTCCAGCTTTCTTCCAAAGACCGAGGCGGTCACTCCTCCCATTTCTGTAAATTTCACTGCATTGCTGATCAAATTGATCAAAATCTGCCGTAATCTTGTTGGATCGCCCAGAATCACGCTAGGAACATTTTCGTCGATATGGTATGTCAGGTTCAGGCCTTTTTCTGATGCCGCAGCAGCAACGAGGCGGAGGGATTCTTTGATCGTGCTTTGCAGGTCGAATGGCTGATGCTCCAGCTCCATCATTCCTCCCTCAATCTTGGAGAGGTCGAGGATGTTATTGATTATGTCCAGGAGGGCTTCGCCACTGTTGCGAATGGTTTCTACGTACTCCTTCTGCCTTGAATTGAGGTTCTCGTAGAGGAGAAGGTTGGTCATGCCGATGACCGCATTCATGGGAGTGCGGATCTCATGACTCATGTTGGCCAGAAATTCAGACTTGGCCGCATTGGCCAGCTCAGCTTGCCTGGCCATCGTCTCGGCGTGCTGACTGGCTATTTCCAATTGTCGATTTGTCAATTGCAGATCTTCTTCGGCTTTTTTATACCTGGAGATGTCGCGTATGGACTCTATTGCGCCCATAACAGAACCACTGCTATCGTACAGTGGCGAGGCAATTCCCCAGAGAAATACGTCTCTCTTGCCGTTTAGCAGGGGAACTATGGTCTCAGCAATCAGTTGATCTCCCTTTCTCGAAACAAAGTAATAATTCTTAGCCATCTCCTCATCATCCACGAATATGAGGTCGATTAGGATCGGTCGGGGTTTTCCGTAAAAAGGAATCGCATAAGCATGATCACTTTTGCCCATTATGTCAGCTTTAGCTACACCTGTCATCTCCTCAATGGCTCGGTTCCAGGCAATAACTGCACCTTCCCGATCCACAGCAAATGTTGCATCAGGCAGAAAATCAATGATGTCGGATAGACGCTGCTCCGAGTCGCGCAGTGCACCCAGCGTATGCTTGTAGTCTGTGACATCATGAAATGTCCATATCCTGCCGTAATACTCGCCGTCCTTTCCAATCACCGGCGAAGAATAGCGATCCATCACAATTCCGTCATTGAACTCGATCTCATCCCGGCGTATCTCGTCCTTATGATCATAAAGATGCCGGACTTTGTCGAGAAATTGATCAGGATCTTTGGTCTTGCTTGCTACATATTGAAGAAGCGCCTCATCATTTATCTCGTCAGATATGTGTGATGGCACTTTCAGTACCGATAAAAGCTTATGATTGGTGATGATCCGCCGTCCCTCATCATCCACGACCAGAATTCCGTCCGATGTGGCTTCTATCTGTGCTTCAAACAATGCAGTCTTTCTGCGCAGTTCATCCTCTGTCCGCTTGTAATCGCTGATGTCAGAGATAATGCCAAGCAATCCCATGAACTCGCCCTTCGATCCTACCATGCGGCGGCCGTTCATATACCCCCAAAAATCGCTGCCATCATCACGTAGATAATGTCGCTCTGTATGGACTGTATCGACCCGATTCTCCATCATCGCCTGCATGATGCCTGTTCCAACATGACGTTCATCAGGATGGATGAATTCCGGGTATGTCTTTCCGATCATCTTCTCCAGTGGGCATGCAAACAATTCCGCAAGCCGATGGTTGGCTTGAGCGATGCGGCCCGTTGTATCAACGATGATGATTCCCGCACTGGATGTATCGAATATTGTCCGCAGCCTCATCTCGCTCTCTCGCAATGCACACTCCGCATGCTTGCGTTCCGTGATATCGTTGAGTATGACGACCTTTCCGCTGAACTTCTCGCTGACATCGAGCATATTTTTGATCTTAACCTGAAATTGGAGCATGCCCTTTTCAGTAGGCATAAGCTTTTCGAAAACAGCTTCCATTTGGCCGCGGGCATCAAAGGCGGACAGCTCCTCGGCGATCCAGGGTAAGGATTCTTCAGTTGCCTGTATATCATAGTAAACATGCCCTGAGACTCTATGTCCCAAGAGCAGCTTTGAAGCCGAATGGTTCATGTTTTCGATGCGATTTTCTCTGTTGAATATAATAATCGGGTCACTGATGCTCTCGAATATGGTCAGATACCTGTTCTTCTCGTTAGTCATGCGGCGATTGGTGTATTGCAGATCCGCAAGGCTCTGGTTCTCATCAAAATTGTTCCATTCTGTGCAAAAGCCGAGCTCTATTCGATCAAAGAACCGATTGACGATTGCGCAGTATTGTCGTTCTTCCTCGCACCCTATGACTGCTTGCTCAACCAGATCGATGTAACTTTGGCGGTAGTATTTCATCAGCCCCAGGAACATGCCTAAGCTTACACCACGATCTCGGTGTCTCTTCGCCTCGATAATGCCAAAAGCTGCAACAGGGTCATTGGCATAGTTCTCGTCCGGCAGAAGCTCCTGTACGCGCGATTCATGCTTCAGGCATTCTAAGAGTGATTGAGATAAGCCGGAAATCGAGGCTCTCCAGGCTTCAGCTAAAGTCGAGGTATATCTGGTATAGCCAAAGTCCTTAGCATAAGATAGGACTTTGTGCATCAACCAATCCTCATTGCTGGCCACAAGGTCCGCCAATTTCAACATAATGGGCAACAGACTCCTTTAGAAGCATTAATGGTTATGTTTGCCTCGGATAAATATATTCTGCTAGAGTGCTGAGGTGAGGGTAAACCTTGCATTTTTGCAGAAGATATCCTCCGTAAAAGATGGAACACCAACATTTATACATCAGAAGTGGCTACACAAAGTCGGAGCAATTGGGGGGAATATGCAGATGAGACAATACCAATTAGCTCTTCAATCATTAAGAAGCTCAAATGGGGGCGAAATGATGAGTTCAAAGCTAATTTGCTTGATTTGGCTGGTAGCTTTAGCTCTATTTGCGGCTACGGCTTCAGCTCAGGACAGCTCGCTTCGAGTAATCGGTGCGGGCACCGTTCAGGTTCCTACAGACACTACCATCATTGCAGTTGATGCTCTAAATAGTAGCGATAACCTCTCCATTGCAGAAGAGGCCGCATCTGATCTGCTGAATCAGACCGAGAGGCTTCTCCTGGCTGCAGGTGTGATGAAAGATGAGATAATGCCTGATAGATCCCGCGGTCGCATAACATCTCATAAGGTGATATGCAATATCATAAACAATACTACAACATGCAAGGATCTGGTAATCAATGCAGCCAAGGAGCAGATGGTCATTAAGCTGTTGACCAGTGATTCCAACCAGACCCAAAAGGTGATTGATGCTGCAGAATCTGCAGGTGCGAAGGCTACCATTTTGGGTTACGAATTAAGCGATCCAACGAATGTCGTGGATCAGGCCCGGAAGAAGGCAATGGAAAACGCCAAAGCCAAGGCAGAGTATTATGCATCGAGCTACGGGCTGACTCTCGGGAAATCAATGCAAATCGAGGAGCCGACGTATCCGGATATCAATATTGGCCCGAGCTTTGGATGGGGCGGGCCCTGGAGCATGAACCAAATGCTCTGGATGGAGCCATTTCCGAGGATGGGTCACTTTTTGGAAGATGATTACATCCCAGAAGGAATGGCCGAGGCCACTGCCTATGTTAGCGTGATCTACAAGGTGTAGGCTGCAAATCGGAACGATATCTCCAAATCTTATTTTTATATATCATCTATTTTATCTGTTCATTATTTGATTGCTGGTTGACCTAATTTTTCAAATAGTATGAGATGCAAATATGGCTATTGCTTAGAACGCTATCCGCTTATGGAGGGGATTGTTCATGAAAAGATACGGGCTGTATGCCATAATATCAATATCGGCTTTTCTGCTATGTTGCATGTCTGTGCAAGGAACAGATGGGAGTTTGCTGCGGATTGATGGTCCATGCGGCTGGACCAAGCATTTTGAGGCCTCAATCGGCTCAACTGTTTATTTGGTGGTGCTTCCAGGAATTGAGGGGGAAGCCACGCTTTGCGATCGATATCCTGACGGGAGCATTCGTAACTTCAACTATTTCTTGCAGGGTTACGATCGTCTGCCCATTTATCTCGATACCCTTGGAAGACATGTGTTCTCCTATTCCATAGGCAACAAAGAGAGCAACTCTGTGATAATTGATGTTAATCCTGCCAAGATTAAAGTCGAAAGTCCAGTGACTTGTGTTGCACCTGGGCCGATTATTCAGAAGACGGTTATCGTCGTTCCCGCCAAGGTCCAATCAGTCTCTCTATCCAGGGAACGGTATTATTCTCCTGTGGCACTTCAGTACTATCCCATCGGCGCTCATATCATGAACGACCAGAATGGAATAGTTGTTCCAAAATATGCGTCTCAATATTATTTCGGCAGGGATTTCTCTTTGGGAACAATCGATAACAACTATCCCGGAACGCCGTTTATTCTTCAGTATCTCTCAGATCCGTAAATTGAGATGATGGCCCGGCGGGCCGATGAGGCGGGCCATTTGGCTAACGGCCCGTCCGGCTCCATTTCAGGTATAGGGCAGCCAGTTGATGCTGATGGCGTCGCAGGTGGGGTTGCCCCCAAACTGAATGAATTTCTCAAAATTGAATGCCCGCGCGGGTACTATGCCTTCATCCGATAAAGCCTATCAATAGCTACCGACGCATTCTCGCCATCTGCAAGGTATATTAGCTCAATCTCATCGTTTGATATGATCGTTCCCTGGACATAACCCCTATCAAACTCAGTTATATGGAGCGTTTTATTGTCCACTCCGATGGCCCCGGCAAAACCTTGATTGATCTCAATTTCGTTCTCCAGGATGATTGTGAGGTTTCCTGCGAAGATACGATTCTCCTGCTCTGTAAAATTAAAAAACAAGCTTTCATTTTCCGTCATGGTGTGCGGTCCTCGGCCTTCATCATAGCTGGTCCACGAACCATTCCATTTACCTAACAGGTCCGGAACTTCTGCCGCAGATATCCCTGCTAATAGGACAAGAAACATCAATACAAAGCAACAAACTTTTTTCATGAGCACCTGTCAGTGCGATTCCATTATAAAGGCACTTCGTTTTTCTCATAGCTGATCGCAGGTTTGGAAAATTATTTCAATATTGGGGCCAGATTATTCAGCATGATAGATGAGAGCGTTTATCCTGTTATCGAGCTGGTTGGATTGTCTCCTACTAGCTGGGAAGATGCTGCCAGAAACGCAATCAACGCGGCGTCTAAATCCGTTTGGAATTTAAGGATCGCTGAAGTCAAGGAATTGGATGTTAAACTGGACGGAGATGGAAAAATAGTCGCATATAGGGTCAGACTGAAAATCTCATTTAAATACGACGACTGGAAGACAGAATTGGGCTGGAAGATTCCGCGAGATAGCCCCTCATCGACCTCTTAGTGCATCTTCCAGCAATATCTTCTCATATTTTTTATCCGCGAAGATGAGCTGAAGCAAAAAATGAGATTTCATCAAATTCACTCCGCATTCAGCCATATGTTCATCCAGTATCCCCAGTTATCCTGGGTGAATGGGCCGTCGCTGCCATATAATTTTTGAATTGCCTTAAGGGCAACTGCCCTGTCAAGTTCAGATTGAGGCCCGGTATATGAATATGGGTCCTGCATTGCCTTATATAAATCTGCCATGTCCAGTGCCGATTGAGGATCGGCATCTTTTCCAGGATTATGATAGCTCATGCCAACGCTTACCCCCAAACAGGTAGCAAGGAAAGCCACAATGCAAAGGCCCACGAGTGAGAACCTAAATATCCCTGTAGTCGCCATTTATACATCACCTATTTGCCTGGATTACGCCATCCTGGCAAGCACTAATTAGGCTCTGAACGATATATAAACATGAGACAGAACGATCCTTGAACTATATTCATGTATGTCTCAGGTGGGGCTTATGTAGAACGATGCCACTGACCGACAGCTATTTAGTCTGTCATCGCTCTGCTTAAAAGGCTTCACTTGCATTGATTCAGAATTTTGTTGAGATGTTTTTGCAGCACATCGATTCTTTGAAATCGATAAATCGGCGGAATAAATGAGATTTGGAAACGGCAGAGACGGCCTGAATGGTGGTCCGGGAGAAAGAGCAGTTGTGACATGCTCGATGTTAGAGCACGAAACCAGTGTAGCTTTCCCTGTAATTGGACCTGAGGCCTCGCATATTCCCAGGAATGCTTGCCCAACGCACAGGCAAAAGATGCCTCCCAAAGCTGTCAGGGCGATATTAAAAGGATCTGATCATAATACTATCAATTCTTCGTAACATAAACCGCATTCTTACCCCATTGCCTCTGCAGCCGGTTGAAGCCTCTCTTCAGAGAAAACAGAAGACGCGACTCAACCAGTTTATCCATAGTGAGTTGCATCCGAGCCGGACCTATTGCCAGAAATATATCGGAATCTGTCCAGTCGGATTCGCATCATGGGACTTCAGCCAAATCAACGACCAAAAACTAAACACTATCAAGAGGCAAGAATGTCATTTGGAAACTTAAATATCATAGATCCCCTTTGCCGAGCGCTGGCTGAGGAAGGATATACCGCTCCGACACCCATACAAAACCTGGCCATACCTCCACTATTGAATGGAAGAGACCTGATGGGCATCGCCCAGACGGGCACAGGCAAGACTGCTGCATTTGTGCTGCCCATACTGCAAAAGATCTCAGAAGATAGCAGGCCAGCCAAGCCTGGAGTCCCGCGCGCCCTCGTGCTCGCACCTACGAGAGAACTAGCTGCGCAAATCGACCAGAGCTTTGCAACCTACGGTCAGTTCCTCCGTTTCCGGCATACAGTCATCTTCGGCGGAGTCCACCAGGGCTCTCAGGTCAGGATGCTCTCCAGGGGAGTTGATGTCCTGGTTGCCACACCCGGTCGTCTTCTCGACCTCATGAACCAGGGATATATCATGCTCAAAGGCGTGGATTTTTTCGTCTTGGATGAGATCGACCGAATGCTCGATATGGGTTTTGTCAAAGACATGAGAAAGATAGTCGCGGCTCTGCCGGCCAAGCATCAGTCTCTCTTCTTCTCTGCAACAATGTCCCGGGAGACAGGCGAGTTTGCTGAGAAGCTCCTCTGCGATCCCGTGAAGGTCGAGGCGGCTCCACAGGCCAGCACTCTGGAGTGCATCGAGCAGAAGGTATTCTTTGTGGATCAGAACAACAAGTATTCGCTCTTAGAGGGGCTTCTCCAGAAGGAGGAGGTAGAGCGCGCCCTGATCTTCACCCGAACCAAGCACCGGGCAGACAAGCTTGCTGAGATGCTTTCCAAGAACCATATCAATGCTGATGCAATTCACGGCAACAAGTCGCAAAACCAGCGCACAAAGGCCATGCATGACTTCAAGTCAGGCAGGTTGCGGGTGCTTGTAGCTACAGATATCGCCGCCAGGGGAATTGATGTAAATGACATATCCCATGTCATAAACTTCGACCTTCCTAACGAGCCGGAGAGCTATGTTCACCGCATCGGCAGGACCGGGCGAGCTGGAGCCGCAGGAAAGGCATACTCGTTTTGCGCTGCTGAGGAGCGAAATATCCTGAGGAGCATTGAACGGCTGACGAGGGCCGAAATAGGAATCATGCCGCACCAGTACCATTCAGAAAGTGCAAAGACTGCAGTAGGTGCAGCAGCCGAGCCTGCCACACCTAACAGACATAGGACCATGCAAAGAGGCCCAAGGCTGGAGAGCTATCCTAGATCAGGCCCCAGCTCCAGAAAGCCGTATCCGGTCAGAAGGCATTAGCTCCTGCTCGGCAGGAAAATAGGACGGGGCCATTTCTGCGCCCCTTTCTATGCCAAAAAAGCCACTTTTTTATGAGGTATCTTTGCGGAAACGCTCTTCTCTTTGTACCTTTGCGTCCATTGATGTTGAATAGATCCGGGAGCGATTGAGATGAGGATAATTCAGGTAAAAGACGTACCAGGCAAGTCCAATCCGCATAACGTGGACGTTAGAAGCATAAGCGACCAGGAGAACGCTCAGGTGGTGCATATCACCCTACTGCCGGGAGAATCCCTAAAAAATCACATCACCCCTGTGGATGTGGTCTTCTATGTGCTTGAGGGCAGAGGTGTTGTGGAGATCGGCGAGGAAAGGCAAGAGGTCGGAAGAGACACGCTGGTTGAGAGCCCGGCCAGGATTGCCCATCGCTGGATCAACGAGAGCGATGGGCCTGTGCGCATCCTTGTAGTGAAGACGCCACGCCCTAAAGAGGCCACCAGGATGTTGTGAGTGAAATGGTGGCTATGTCAAATCCTCAGCAATTTCAGATACCCTCACAGCACGCACTCGCTGCAGTCCTGGCAGCCGCACTCGATGTTGTCGATCTTCCATTTTAAGGCCCAGCGCTTCATATCCTTGATGATCTCGATTATCTCCAGACCGCTCCTCGTGAGCGTGTACTCGCTTTTCACAGGGAATATGCTGCTGTCCACCCGGTTTTCTACAAGGCCTTCTCTCTCAAGCTCCTTTAGCCGCGCAGATAGCACCTTCTGGGTGATGCCGGACAGACAGCTCTTCAGCTCTGAGAAGCGTCGGGTGTGTCCTGTCCCCTTGTAAAGCTCCAGGAGAATGAGCATCGTCCATTTTCTGGCGATGTACTTGACTGTCAGATTAACAGTGCATCCTTCCTGCATGGTATCTTTAAAGAAACGTTCTAGGCTAAATACCTTGGTATCCAAAATATACTGTATGTCGGGGCCGGTAAATATAATCTCGAAGCTGCCCTTAATATACTGAGAAAAATTGAGATCTACTGGAAAACTGTGACTGTGGCTGAGTTGATTTAATCTAGCTGGAGGACATAAAATTGGCTGCAATTGAGAAACCGGACATGTTCTGCTACCAGTGCTCCCAAACTGCGGGAGGCACAGGCTGCACAATCAAAGGAATTTGCGGAAAGGAACCGACCGTAGCCCGTCTGCAGGACAACCTGCTCTTCGCAATCAAGGGCATCAGCGCCTACCTCTACCATGCCCGCGAGCTGGGCTATTCCGACCCGGAGGTGGACGCCTTCATTGAACGGGGCTTCTTCTCGACCCTC
>JAJRAX010000090.1 GCA_028679775.1 Methanothrix sp.
GCATCTACACCGAAGTTCTCCTGATATAAATGGTCATATAATTGATAGAGTGATGAATCCTTTGACACAAAGCTCTCTGTAGTCATGCCCTGGCTCTCTACTTGCTGAGCATAGTGAACAGAGACCAGCGTTAAGAGAATTGCTGTGGCTATGATTATTACAGGATTCTTAATGATCCACGCCCCAAGTCGATCCAAGCTGATCATGCCAATAAAACCTTCCATTCGGATTTTGTAGTACGATCCGAATAAGCGCAAAATATTTAAACTTTCTGATTGACTTGAGAATTGTGAATGATGAAGAAATGCTGGAGCTAAAGAAACCCATCATCGACGCATGCATCAGATATGCCAAGAGAAAAGGATGGAGCGATGCAATGGGGATATTGAGAGGCACTCTCTTCCTTGAGAGTGATCCCATGTCCCTTGATGAGTTGGCCGAGAAGACCGGCTACAGCAAGACGACAGTGCGTTCCAATATGGGCTATCTTGAAAACCTCGGCATGGCCCGTCGTGTTGTGGATCCGGTGGGCAAGCAGCATCGCTATAAGCAGCATCGCTATGCTCTGGAGACGGACGTCGAAGCGATTTGGCCGCTGATCTTGTCAGCTGAGAGGGATGAGACGCGCTCGATCTCACAGGCCCTGAATCTTGCAGAAAAAAACCTTGATGCAAATAGCCCGGATAATGAGAAGATACGAGGTATAATTTCCGGCCAAAGGCATTTTTATGAAGAGATGAATCGGATGTTTGAGATCATGGGCAAGTACACTTTGAAGGAAGTCATCGAGATTTTAGAGAAAAATAAAAAATGAATCGACGGATTCAATGATATGACCGATCGTGCAGTATTGCTCGAAGCGGCGGCAAAAGACATCGATCTCGCATCCCTGGAGGAGGCTAAAGCTGCAGTGGCCGACACCTGCCAGGAGTACATCCGTTGGGTGCAGATGTTCTCCAGTCGTCTGGAGGGCGTGCCGGACGAAAAACTGCACAAGTTTGTCCGCGCCTTTTCGCTAACGATGCTCGGCCACCTGCCTACACGGCCAGGCACCTGCCCTTTTTGCATCCAGTATGGCAGGGATAGGTCTTGCACAGGATGCGGCTATGCAGTCACGCATGGTCGTTGCGATGCAGATGATTCCGCGTTTTCTCTCTTCATCGAGTCCTTCTTGGAGCTCGGAAAATTGATACTTCAGGATACAACAGCACCTGACGAGGCAGATTCTAATGCAGAAGAGAAAAAGAGACTGCTCTCTCTTTTGCTTGGATCATCAGGCGCACTGGCGAGCCAGATGCAGGAGTGCCTGCCATCGCTTTCAACGCTGCAATTCATGCAGGAAAAGCAGATATACATCAGCCGGATGGTTGAATTTATCCCGTTGAGCCTTCTATCGGATGATGTGAAGAGACTGTTCTGTGTTCTGCAGGATAGGCTTAAAGGATATTGGTAAAAAAGAAGGGCGGAAAGATGCAAATCGTTCTTTCTAAACAGCCTTTTCGAGATACGCCCCAACTTCGTCTGATTCAGTGGCCTCAAAGCCCAGGTTGACTACAGGCACATATCCTGTTTTTGTCAAGGTCAGCTCCCAGGACCCCGGAGTGCCGCTGATAACTGCAGAGCCGCTAGCGTCCGTAGTTGCTGAAAATTCGCCGCCGGCTGCGTCTTTACCTGAGAGCTGCACACCAGACAGCGCAGTTCCATTCATGTTTCCCTCATAGACATAAAGCGTGAGAGAAATTGGATCGGTTGATGCTGTCTTCTCCAGATAAGCGGCAACTTCTTCGGTCTCTGTGGCATCGTAGGTCAGCTCGATTGGCTGATAATTATCCTTTTCAATGGCCAATTGCCATGTTCCTGGGACGCCATTCAAGACTGCAACGCCATTCGAGTCAGTTGTTGCCGTCATTGAGCTTCCATCTGCGTCCTGGCCGCTAACCTGCGCACCAGTTAGCATCGTACCATTGAGATTGCCCTCGTGGACATATATGCTAAGAGAGATCTGCTCCATCGCAGAGGATGCCAGCACCATACAGCATCCTATCAAAAACGCTACCAACAAGCGAAGCGCCTTCATTGTATGTACCTCTTTAGATCTGATGGTCCATAATCGATTTCACGGGCGGCTTTGCCTGGAAATAATTCTCCATCAGAGGCCTGGGTGTTTTTTTGTGCCAGTTTTTCATGTGCCAGTCTTTCATTATGGACTTCATTGGGTTCTTTGCTGGAGCTTTTCCATGCGGCGAGCCTGGCAATATCGACCTCAAATCCCTTGGTCTATTTGGATCAGCGGGGCCTATGCCGAATTCCCCAACACCAGGAGCCTGTCCTGGATTGTCTGAAGGCGCGCCTTCAAACCCTTCGGGCTTATCTGGGGCATTCTTATCTGGCGCGGGCTTGTCAATAGGCTTCTTGTCCTTCATCTTTTTGGGCATGGTATTGCAGCCCTTGAATTTTTTCTCATCATCAGGGGGAGCTTGGCCATTGCCCTGACCCAATGGAGCAGAGTCCTGGAATGTGTCAAATGCGTGATCCTCTGCGGGCCCCATGCCATTGCCTTGCATGCCGTTCATTCCTGCCCGATCATCGCCTTGCGACATCGCGGGCACTATGATGATGCATAATACTATTGCTGCAGCTAATATGCAGCTAGTCTTAAACTTCATTTCCCACCACTCTCCTTTAGATTTAAAGTTCAGATATCATCTGCCATTGGCAGCGATTTGCATCTTCCGAGAATCGGATCCACTGAACGATATATCAATCTATAATAGAACGAACGATAGTGGTGGGCAGCAGGAAAATCTCCCTATCAGAGGCGAATTACTTGATTAAATCAAAAATAGAACTATTGTGAACCATTAAACTGAATTTCGAACCATTTTAGAAAACATTGCCATCAAGAGACATAGATCGCAAACTCTTTTCGCGAAGAGCGGAAAGGTTATTTGATGGCATCAAAGATGAGTTTTTTGATGCCATTCTGCTCTGAAACCACGAAACGAGATTGCGCTCTGGTCATCGCTACACTCACCTCATTTCTTCCGCCATTCATGGCCTCCTCTATCAACATCGCGCTCCCAGCCATCGGATCAGAGTTCTCCATGGATGCGGTTCTATTGGGATGGATTGCCACCAGTTACCTGCTCTCGGCTGCAGTTTTCATGGTTCCCTTCGGAAAACTGGCCGACATCTACGGCATGAAGAAGGTCTTTTTCATTGGCATTGCCATATTCTCGCTATCATCCCTGGTTGCCTTCTTTGCGCCTACTTCTGGGATACTCATCATCTCCAGGATACTGCAAGGCTTTGGCAGTGCCATGATCTTCGGCACGGGAACGGCCATCCTGGTCAATGTCTTCCCTTCTGAGGAGAGAGGCAAGGTCCTTGGCATCAATGCAGCATTCGTCTACCTGGGTCTCTCTCTCGGACCGTTTTTGGGAGGCCTTCTCACCCACTACTTCGGATGGAGAAGCCTCTTTTTGATGAACGTTCCCCTTGGACTGATTCCTCTGGCCCTGGGGCTGTGGAAGCTGAAAGGCGAGTGGGCCGGGGCCAAAGGAGAGAGATTCGATCTGAGGGGATCTGTAATCTACAGCCTGATGCTCGTGGCCGTAATGTTTGGCTTTTCCCTTCTTCCCACGTGGCAGGGGGCTCTACTAGTTCTGGCAGGAGCAGCAGCTCTGCCCATTCTCATACGCTCTGAGTCGAGGGTGAATAGCCCCGTTCTGGATGTGAGCCTCTTTAGGAATAATCGGGTCTATGCCTTATCTAA
>JAJRAX010000336.1 GCA_028679775.1 Methanothrix sp.
CGAACGAAAAGAGCCGTCGCATGGCCTTATTTTGATCGGCAGCCTTCCTCCAACAAGCTTCGAGGAACTACATAAGCGGTACGGCTCTCCGCCTCGTCGAACTCATGGAGGAGAAGGGCATCGTGGGGAAGTCCCAGGGCAGTAAGCCTCGCGACATCATGCATAACCCCGACAGGGGCCGCGCCCCGAGCCCACGCGCCCGCTATGTGCCCGACTTCAGTGCCGATGAAGTCGTGGATGAATCCGACGATACCGACGAAAACGCGGACGAGGATTCCAAAATACAATGAAAAGCAAAGGTAGGAGGACTCGCGCAAAGGCGCCAAGGCGCAGAGAGATCCGGACGAAGTGACTATGTCGTGACTTCCGGCACTACTCGGCGTCGGCGATACTCATCGGCATGGCGGGCGTTCAACTGCATAGTGACCCTGCGCGGATAGCGGGGCCTTGCCCGAGACAGGCCGCCGTCGCTATGTTCGACTGACGGCGCGACGGCCTCGCGCGAAGGAGCCTTGCTATGGAATTCGGGTTGTCCACCCCGGCCCTCCTCTTCTCGGCCATAAGCCTCCTCATGCTCGCCTATACCAACCGTTTCCTGGCCATAGCCAATCTCGTCAGGCAGGCGGTGAAGTCGTACGAGGCCGACCCGACGGACAACACGCGGAGGCAGATACGTCACTTCAAGGTACGGCTCTGGCTCATACAGTACACGCAGGTATTCGGGGTCCTGAGCTTCATCCTCTGCGTGGTCTGCATGATGCTCGTCATGCTCGCCCGCGCCGGCGCCGCCGAACTCCTGTTCTCGGGCGCCCTCGTATCCATGGCCCTGTCGCTCGTGCTGTCCCTCGTCGAGGTGCTCATATCGATAGCGGGCCTTAAGCTGGAACTGCGCAAGGTGGGCGCGTAACGTCCCCGAACAACGAGTACTCGAGCGAAAAGGGGACCGCATGCGTACGGCAGGACCCTTCGAGTTACGCTGCGGCGCAGCGCGTTTCAGGCCGCCCCCTAGATTATTTGGCCATTTTCGTGTAATAATAATGGCCTACCCGGACAAGAACATTCTTCTCACGGCAAGGCAAATTTTCCTCGCAGGAGTTTGCATGCGCACAACCATCGTTCCCGAGCTCAAGAAGAAGCCCGGCGTCACGTACGCCGTCGCCCCGAGCGGCCTCGAGCTGCCCGTCATAGACACGGGACATCCCGCGTTCCATGTGGACGACTCGGCGCTCGTGGCGGCATCGCGCCCGGAGCGCATGAGGCCGCCTTCCTTCATCGGCGGCCTCGTCATGAAGCCCATGCTGCGCCGCTCTAGGCTCGCCGCCGCCATCATGGGCGCGCGTGGCGGCTACCTCGGCGGCATGACGACCTACCTTCTCAAGCTGGGCCCCGACAATCTGGGCAAGGGCTACGCC
>JAJRAX010000091.1 GCA_028679775.1 Methanothrix sp.
GCATATCTGGAAAAGAACGAGACGAAGGACCTCATCACACTGACCATCTACGTTCATGATGGCGATCTATTCGGAGACCTCCTCTCAGATGTAGTGGTCAAGGGACATGATGGAAACGGCAATGCATTCGCGGAGACGACAGATGCCAATGGCATAGCAGTGGTACAGGGCGAACCTGGTGCCTGGCAGTTTGCATTCCAGAAGGATGGTTACGATGTCCTCATCCTTATGTACAATGCCACGCAGACTGAAGAGACTGCTGCATATCTAGAGAAAAATGCTTAAATCTTTTGCAGGGATCGGTCCTCTGATACGGATCGATCTTACTTGCATGCTTTTTTTCGTTTTTGGCCGATCACATAGATTCGAGAAGCTAAACCTGCGCGACCTTAACCGATAGGCCATTTGATATTCTTCTGAGATTGTAGCGACAGGAGATTAGAACCATCTTGAACCTATTGGAAGCTTGCAGAACTCTCTTTGGCCTCTGATGGGATATTCTGTTCATTTGGTCTCAAGGTTCGTTCGGTTCTATATTTTTAAATCGTTCAAATAATTGTAGGTTTGTAAGACAACTCAGCACACACGCTGATGTTGATCTTCAATGGAGGTATAGTATATGAAGTATGTTCAATTCCTGGTAGCATTATTGGCGGCATCTATCTTCGTGATTCCTGCCACATCAATGCAAGGCAACGGAAATACGGCTGATGACTGCAAAGCACAGATTGAGCAGCCATCTGGACTGCAGCAGTGTGATTGTCCAAATGCCCTGGCGGCTTTCGGTATCATGAATCAAGGCAAGGAGTCCGCCCCCTGCGGCCAGAATTCCCAGCAGGGACCAAATGACAACAACGCCGGCCCTAAGTCCATGATGGACGGCAAGATGCCTGCCCCCTGCGGCCAGAATTCCCAGCAGGGACCAAATGACAACAACGCCGGCCCTAAGTCCATGATGGACGGCAAAGAGCCTGCCCCCTGTGGCCAGAAGGCCCCACAGGGACCAAATGACAACAACGCCGGCCCTAAGTCCATGATGGACGGCAAAGAGCCTGCCCCCTGCGGCCAGAAGGCCCCACAGGGACCAAATGACAACAACGCCGGCCCTAAGTCCATGATGGACAATGTGGTCCCGAAGTAGAATCTGATGGAGAGTTCCGTTAAGAAGACGCTTTTGTGATGTGAAGTCATAACAAGCTATCTCCTGCAGGTCAGGGTCACCTAACCCTGGCCTTTATTGTATTTTTCAGGAAATCGATGATATTATGATAATCAATGTTACGAGGACGATAATCCTCATGGGGCTGGCAATTCTCTTATTGCAGCCAACAGGCACATGCTTGTCTGTGCCTTTGCAGGACAGCATGTTGCCTCTGGATCCCATGCAGGAGGATACCGGGGTAGACGCCCAGGGTGTCCCGTTCAATGACGAACCAGTTGATGTCCTGCATAGCGGAAGTGGCGCTGCAATTCTAGACAATGGCTCTCATCCTTTCTGGCTGAGCATAGTGTCAGCGAAAACCATTGAGCCAAAGAAAATGAGAAATATGCTGACATCTAATCAGAGCCTCGATGAGATCCGAGAGGCACTCGGTGCAACCGAAGTTGAGAGCAGGTTTGATGGGGCCATCAAGCTTGACGAGAGCATTTACTCGCTAGGTAGCATCAAGATGCTGCAATACGATGAGAACTCTTCTACACTGGATGCATATGTGATTGAACCTGGCATATCACACGATGTTGGCTATGAGACGACAATCGTAGGAAAGCTCGCATTAAACATAATTGGATCTGGTGCAGACCTTTTGGCAGAGGGAGAGCTTTTGCTGTACAGAGGGCCGCAAGCGGCAAGCTATCGCATATTTCTCGATATGCAACCACCTCGATGAAACCGTATCTTGTTCGATTGATCTCTCACAGATTTCCATCGGATCTGATTACGTCCAGAAGATTCAACACGGAATATGCAGCTCGATTGACTCCGGCACTTCTCTTTGTGGTGTCGGTTCCTACGCAATAAAGGTTCTTTATGGGCGTTCTCACATCTCCAAAGCCGCAATTTATTCCCCAGGATGCCTTTTCAGGTATCAGCTCCTGATAGTGTATCATATCGATGTGCTTTTCGATGTCTGGGATGTTATCAACTATGGTCTGAAAGGCCTTCTTTTTTATTGTCGACGAATCGTATTCTCCCGGCAGGGTAAATCCAAAGCCAACAAGCTGATTTCCTCTGGGTGCCAGGGTAGGATCGTAATTGGTGGTGGGCACTATCCAGGCATAAGGATCTGCATCCACCCACATCTCTGAACCGTAATTTGTGAAGATCTTTTTTGTCAGTCCCAGCCAGATGGTCAGAGATCTTACCCTCCTGATCGTCGCCAAATTTTGGGTATATGCGGCAGGCAGGCCCTCGATCAGATCTGGCAGGTTCGAAGAAAACCCGGAGTAGACTACTGCGTCGCAGTCGTAGCTGTCCTCAGAGGTAATCACTCCTTCCACTCGCTCGCTGCAATCCATCTTCAATACTCGCTCATTGGTCTTAATCTCTACATGGTCTTTGGGAAAGGACGCAAGGATGGAGTTGACTATGGACTGAAGGCCGCCCTTGGGATATCCCTGGTCTGTGGCACCTTCCTTCATGAAAAGATCGTATATCTTTCCAACATATGGGATGGATCTCGAATGGTGGGTCTTGTTGTCGACAAATCTGGAAATGGGTGCCTGCTCGATGGATGTGCCCACCATGAAGTAACACAACCAGTCAAGGAATCTCCTTGTGGTCATTGAGATTTTATCTGGGAGGACCTCGGATAGAGTGATATTGGAATAATCCTTGCCGGCATTTGCCAGATATAGAGCGTTAAACAGAGCCCTCATTAAGAGCAGTCTGTCTGTCATGGGAATCAATCCAAAGGTCAGCCAGGCATTGATGCTCCAGGGAAACGGCTTAACCTCACCGCCGATTCTCACATGATATTTCCCAAATGGAATAAATTGTGGTGTTATCTTAAAATATTTATCCATCAGTTCCTTGAGCGGGCCGTTTTCAAGCCTTGTAATGGCATGTGGTCCGGTATCCACTCGATAGCCATTCACATCGTAAGATCGACAGACTCCGCCGATATGGCTATCTTTCTCCAATATCACTACTTTCTTGCCTTCTCTAGTGAGCGCTAGGGCGGAAAGCAAGCCACTGATTCCTGAGCCAATCACAATGACATCATTTTGTTTCATGATTCTCCTAAAGTATTAATGCACCTTACCCGGAAATCAGCAGTCTGTCTCCATTCTCCAAATGGTGCTCAGACGCGATAATAATGCAGCGGGCGACATGACCCTTATGGCTATATTTTTGCCGAATCCCTCTCGCGTACTATCTCATTGGAATTCTTAAGGCTTTTGGCTTCGCTCCTATCATTCATTATAGCAGATTGAGCGGTAAACATGGGATACTCACTATCAAAAAACACCCACCTGCTAAAAAAACCTGCGCTCGATCTGATGTGCATATGACGATATCATAAAAGAGCCTTTATATCTGATAAGGTGATCTCTCCAAATTACGGATTGCCAATGAATTTAGATGGTATAATGAGTGGTATAACATGATCACCAGGGAAGATGTGGAGCACATCAGCTGGCTTGCCAGCATCAAAATCGAGGATGAGGAGAAGGATAAGCTGGTGGAACAATTCAATTCAATTCTGGAGTACTTCCACCAGTTGGATGAGGTGGACACAGAGAACGTACAGCCTACCTATCGTGTGGTAGACCTGGCAAATATCTTCAGAGAGGATGAAGCATTCCCCTCCATCTCTTTGGATCAGGCTCTTCAGAATGCACCGCGCAGGGAAGACGGCTACTTCAAGAGCCCGAGGATCGTGTAATCATGCTCGCCGAATTGAGAAACAGGCTTCGGGCTGAGTCCTGCGAGGAGCATCTCCTACAGCTATTTGAGCGGATCGAGAAGAGCGAGCTTAACGGCTTTACCACTCTGGCCAGGGAGAGTGCCCTTGAAGGGGCCAGGCAGTTTGATAAGAATCCCGGCAAAGGCCTTCTGGCGGGAGTGCCCATTGCCATCAAGGAGTGCATCTCTACCAAAGGAATTGAGACGAACTGCAGCTCACGAATATTGCGGGGATACATACCGCCCTACGATGCTCATGTGATTGAGAGGCTCAAGGCAGAAGGGGCCATCATCATGGGCAAAACCAACATGGACGAGTTCGCCATGGGCACCTCCACAGAGACGAGCTGCTTTGGGCCCACCAGGAATCCATGGGACAAAGAATACGTTCCGGGAGGCTCCAGCGGCGGTAGCGCGGCGGTTGTGGCTGGAGGCGAGGCCCCTTGCGCACTGGGATCAGATACAGGCGGATCGGTGCGATGTCCGGCATCCTTTTGCGGCATAGTGGGGCTCAAGCCCACTTACGGATTGGTATCACGTTACGGCCTCGTGGCCTATGCCAACTCTTTAGAGCAGATCGGGCCGCTCACTCATACTGTGGAGGACACGGCTCTGCTCATGGATGTCATATCCGGGCACGATAGACGGGACTCTACCTCAGCAGAGGGCGAAAGGCACAGCTACCTACCGGGGCTGCATGACGGCGTGGCAGGGCTCAAGATCGGCATTCCCAGGGAGTACTTCGGAGAAGGTGTGAACAAGGATGTGGAGAAAGCTGTTTGGGATGGCATTCACACTCTGGATGCGTTGGGTGCCACCTGGCAGGAGGTAAGCCTGCCTCATACCCGCTATGCTCTGGCAGCCTATTATGTCATAGCCATGAGCGAGGCCTCCTCTAATCTGGCTCGATTCGATGGGCTGCGCTATGGCCTGAGGGAGGGTGAGGACAAGGACTGGCATACCACCTTCTCGGCCATTCGTGCCCAAGGCTTCGGCCCGGAGGTCAAGAGGCGAATAATTCTCGGAACATACGCCCTTTCAGCCGGCTACTATGGACGTTACTATCTCAAAGCCCTCAAGGTAAGGACGCTGATCAAGGAGGACTTCCTGCGCGCCTTCAAGGATGTCGACATTCTGGCGAGCCCAACCATGCCGATTCCGGCCTTCAAGATCGGAGAGCGCATCAACGATCCGCTATCGCTTTACATGGCAGATGTCTTCACTGTTCCAATCAACCTGGCTGGAGTGCCGGCGATATCAGTTCCCTGCGGTTTCTCAGGGAGGCTGCCGATCGGCTTGCAGCTCATGGGGCCGCACTTCGGCGAGTCGAAAGTTCTTCGGGCCTCGGCAGCTTTTGAGACGGCTACAGCCTTTCATGAGGCTAAACCGGAGGTGATCTAGATGGAAGACGTCATCATAGGCCTTGAGGTTCATGTCCAGCTCAACAGGCTCAAGTCCAAGATGTTTTGCGGCTGCTCGACAGCTTACCACAACTCGCCGCCCAACAGCCACACTTGTCCGGTCTGTCTGGGACTGCCAGGCTCCCTGCCTGTGATCAACAAGAAGGCTGTGGAGTACGGCATCAAAGTCGGCCTGGCTTTGAACTGCAAGATCGAGGAGGAGACGTTCTTCTATAGGAAGAACTACTACTATCCGGATCTGCCCAAAGGATTTCAGATCAGCCAGTACGACTATCCTCTGGCGACAAACGGTCACATCATGATTTTAGGTGACGACGGGGCTGAGAGGAATATTCGCATCAACCGGGCGCACATGGAAGAGGACCCAGGGCGTCTCGTGCATGCCGGAACCATTGATAAAGCAAAGTACACAATGGTGGACTACAACCGCTGCGGCATGCCGCTATTGGAAGTGGTGACGGAGCCTGACCTCACATCGCCCAAGGAGGCGCGCGCGTTCCTGGACAAGCTCAAGAGCATTCTTGAGTATCTTGATGTCTTTGATGGCTCATTAGAGGGCTCGATGAGGGTGGATGCAAACATATCTCTGAAAGGCGGAGACCGTTCCGAGGTCAAGAACATCTCCGGGTTCAAGGGCGTGGAAAAGGCCCTCTCCTACGAGATCACGAGACAAAAGAACCTGAAGCGGCGAAACATCAAAGTTGTTCAGGAGACGCGGCACTTCGATGAGATAAGAAACGTAACCGTCTCCATTCGAAGCAAGGTGGGTGCCCACGATTACCGATACTTCCCGGAGGCAGATTTGGCAGTCCTGCGCATCGCCTCATGGGTTCCGGCGATCAAATCAACGCTGCCTGAGCTGCCTGATGCTAAGAGGGAGAGGTTCGTGGCTCAGTACAGCCTCGCTGATGATCATGCCAAATCTCTAACATCCGAGATCAAGCTGGCCAACTTCTACGAGACCGTGGCAAAGACTGCTTCGCCTAAACTGGCAGCCGTCTGGATTGCCGATGTGCTCAAGGGAGAGTTGAACTACAGGGATCTGTCCATCGAGAGCTTCCGGGCGGAGCACATGACTGAGATTGTGCAGATGCTTGATAATAGCCAGATCACCGAGGACGGAGCGGTGCAGATCATTCGCGCTCTGCTCGACAAGAAGGGCGACTCGACCAGCAAGATTGTAACGGCTCTGGGGCTAGGCAAGGCCGAGGACGATGCAGTCCAGAAGGCCGTGCAGGAAGCCGTGGCCGAGAGCGCGGCTGCTGTCGCGGACTACCGGGCAGGCAGCGAGCGGGCTCTGAACTTCATCGTAGGAATGGTCATGAAGAAGACCCGTGGCAAGGCGGACGCAGGCGAGGTGCACAGGCTCGTGAAGGCAGAGGTTGAAAGGGTCTGAGCAGACGGGTCAGCTTCATTGAAATATCGCCATGCAGTCAGTGACTTCCTCCCATGCCCCTGAAGGGGCAGGGCTTCCTGCTTCATCGAGCACCTTCGGGTTCTCCACAGGCTTGAATTCGACGCAGTCC
>JAJRAX010000092.1 GCA_028679775.1 Methanothrix sp.
GTGCCGGACGTTGGGTCTATCCGCAAAAGCTCATCGTAAGCCTCCAGCGTCTCGTTGTACCTCTTCACTTCAGCCAGCTCCAATGCCTTGGAGCTCCAGGCCTGGACGTTCCTGGGGTCCAGCTTGATTACCTGATCATAGGCTGCCAGAGACTCGTTAATCCTACCAAGCTCTGAAGCGATATCTCCCAACATATGCCAGTTATAGATATCACTGTAATGCAGATCTGCTGCTTTGCTGAATGCTTCCAGAGCCTCTTCGCTTCTGCCAGCCATATAGAGGGCAGAGCCCTTGCCGCTCCATGTCCACCCAAGAGTTAAAGTATCATTAGCCGGTATCCTCTCCATCGCCTGGTCATAGGCAACTACAGATTCATTGTGCCTTCCCAGAATGCTAAGGAATTCGGCTTTCCTGTTCATGACACCATATTCTTCAGGCAGAAGCTCGATGGTCTTGTCGTAAGCCTTCAGTGCCTCATCATTCTGACCCATGTAGGCAAGGATCTCAGCCTTGCTCAGCCAGGCGCTGGCATTTTTCGGGTCCTTTTCGATGGTTTGATTGAATAGATCCAGGGCCTTCAGTCGTGCCTTGTAGCATTCGTTTGGCCTGCCAAGCGACATCAGAACCAGTCCTTTCTGGTTCCAGAGATCTGCACCCTGCGGATTTTTCGCCAGGCTTTCATTCAAGAGGCTGAGCGCTTTCTCAAGCGCCCTGGTGGACTCATTTTCCTTGCCTATTGAAATGAGTTCGAAACCCAGGCTATGCCAGATGGTTGCATTTTCAGGTTCGATTTGAAGGGCTTTTTCGTAGGCATTGGATGCCTCTGCAAAAGAGCTGTTCTGTGAAAGCTCCTCTGCTTTTTCCATCCAGTAGTCTGAGGTATTCTCCTGAGATCCAGCTAAGGTGCAAAGCATAGCTATCGCTAACAAAGCGAAAGCGAATCTTGTTTTCATTTACAAACCTCCATTAAGCTCTGAAAAATGAGTAGGGGTCATTCCTGATACCCTAGCTCTTTAGCCTTAGCGAAGGCGACATCTGCTTCAGATTTACTGCCAAGTGCCTTCAGAGCAAGGCCTTTCTTATACAAGAGCTTCGGGAAGATCGTGTCTGCTTCGATAGCTTTCTCATAGGCAATGAGCGCATCCTCATACTTGCCCTGATCCATGAGTGCGTCGCCTTTCCACTCCAATGCCAGCGAATAATCCGGGGATATCTCCAGGGCACGTTCAAAGGCTTTCAGAGCTTCATCGTGATAGTCCATTTTATTGAGGACGCTACCCTTTCCAGCCCAAGCCTTTGCAGATGCAATCTCTGTCATGTAAGATGGGCCGGAGGATGCGGTCTCTATGGCCTTATCATAAGCTTTGAGCGCATCATCGTATTTGCCAATCATCATGAGCACATAGCCGTTGCCCGCCCAGGAATTAGAGTCTGTGGCATTATCCAGGATCTCGATGGACTTCTCGTAGGCCCTGACTGCTTCATCGTGCCTGCCCATGTTATCAAGGGCCTCAGCTTTGTTGCCCCAGGCCCCGGCGCTCTCCGGATCGTCCTGAATTGCTTTATCATATGCCTCATTAGCCTCGCTGTACCTGCCAAGCTCAGAAAGCAGGAAGCCCTGGATATTCCAGATACCCTTCTCCTGCGGGTTCAGCTCAGCAGCCTTGCCGTATGCCTCTATGGCCTCGGGAAACTTTCCATTATCTCTGAGTGCACTGGCTTTGGATCGCCAGAGGGTGGAATTTTGAGGATCTATTTCAATGGCTTTATTGTATACGCCGATCGCATCTTCATAAGACCCATTAAGATACAGTTCCATGGCTTTTTTATACCAGTCATTTGCGGTGTTCTCTTGTGCTACAGTGACCGTAAGTGCCCCAAGCTCCTTGGCTTTGGCGAAAGAAGTATCTGCCTCAGAATTTCGACCCAAAGCTTTGAGTGTGTCGCCTTTTCCCTTCCATGCTTCAGCATATTCTGGGAATAACTCGATGGCCTCGTCGAAAGCCTTGAGAGCATCCTTGTGATTGCCCATCGTTTCTAGGACGTCACCCTTGCCCGCAAGGAGCATGGCAACGTACATGGGATCACTGCCAGGAGGGTTAGCAGGTTTATTCTCAATCGCATTATCGTAGGCTGTAAGGGATTCGTTATACCTGCCAAGATCCGCGAGAATGCCGGCACGATACAACTGTGCTTCCAGGCCTGTGAAACTTGGATCAAGCTCCATAGCCTTGCCATAATCATTTACAGCTTCTTCGCGCTTGTCTTTGGCCTCTTCTTGCTTACCCGTATCCTCGAGGGTATTGCCCATACCAGTAAGAGTAATAGCCCTGCCATCCCAGGCCAGCGCGAGGTTCCTGGTATCATTGGTCGGTATCAGCTCGACAGCTTTGTCAAAAGCTTTCAAAGACTCGTTATACTCGCTGAGATTCTTGCTAAATGCAGCCAGGGAAAGGAGGGAATAGCCTTTGTTTACCCAGGCCTCACCATAATTGGGATCTATTTCGATAGCCTTATCGTAAGCCTTAATGACATCTGAAAAGGCATTTGTGCGCTCTTGGCCCTGCAACCTATATGCGATCAGATCCAGGGCCTTGCCCTTATGCAACCAGGCCTCGGCGTTCCTTGGATCAAGCTCGATGACTCTGTTAAAAGCGTCGACTGCTTCATTGATTCTATATAATCCCTGCAAAACCAGACCCTTTGTATGCCAGGCTTCTGAATCACTGGGATTTTTCTTCAGAGTTTTATTGTTCAGGTTAAGCGCTTTGTTGTATGCCTGAATTGACTCATTGTGAGACCCATTTCTATCCAGCTCCTGACCCTCTTTGAGCCAATCCTCTGCGGTATTCTCCTTCGCCACTGTGCCGAAGCATAGCACTGACAGCACAATCATGGCTAAAACAAAACTGGTTCTCAATGCGCATCTAAGCAGTTTATTACTAGTCTCTTTAGCTCCCACTCGCCCACTTCTTTCGTTCATTCAAATACCTCCGCCATCAGCACGCACCCCCCATGGCGACTGAAAATCAGTTATCCCCGGTGCAAAGCTCTGATGTGCCGCACCCCTCTTCGCCGATATATCTTACGGCATCTGACGTACTAACATTCAACGAATATAAATCTAACTGATGTCGTTGTCTGTCTATATAATTCTCAAGCTGGTCTTCGTTTGAGCACATACAACTATAACCGCAGAATATGAAAATCGTCTTTAGTAAATGCTTAAAACGACTAATTAGATGCTCTGAGAATATTTATTCCGGAAACAATCCACAAGAGCATTCAGATCATTCAAACTCGACGAATCCGCTCAAAAGACAGAAAGTGGGAACAAGAATGATCCAAGACTAGCAGATAGACGGATTTAGAAAGGGGTTGGATAACGTTCGGGCCAGGATTTATAAAATTGAGAGCGTGGAATAGCGGGTATCTTCGCTCTCCAATCGGCAAAAATATGCTGGAGCTGGCAGCAAGCATCTGATTGAGTACTCAGGATCTAGATCATCCTGCTTTGAGGTATCATCGCTGCGATTCTTGTCGCCAGGTCGAAGATTTGGACTATTGCACTATTATAAAAAAGATCGCGAATATGGCAATTAGCAATGGTTCAAGATGGTCGAAGTACTGCCTTTTATAAACCCTAATCGCGCTGATATCTGGGTGATATTATTTTGTTGACTAGACAGATATCTCATTGGACGTTGCCAAAGGACAAGGCAGCTATTTCCTCATCACGGCTTTCGCCACCATTTGCCTCCAAACAGCCCAAAACTGAGTATAAAAATGAGTGCGGTGATCACGCACAGGACAAATCCAATCGTTTTCTTGATATCAAGCATCTTCTCACCGACCATGGAATAGTTCTATCATTCCTAAAAAGGTTGCTCACAAATTGCCATCCTCGGTCTATCGGGCCATCTGTGACCAGGTCCTGCGATCCCATCATACCCGAAGATCATCGATTACGAGGCATTAAATAAAACAATTTTCTTGGTTTTATGAAAATACTCTCTTTAAATCATGTATTTTACAGGACCGTGTTTTCTGGCGTAGGCATCTAGGTCACAATGCGGGACTTTATAAAGAGGGTTTGGAGATACTTGCGCATGGAGTCCACGATAGATATTGTGAATGTGGTAGCATCCACTAAGCTGGCGGAGGAGTTCGACCTGCCCAAGATCGAAGCTGAGCTTGAATGCGCCGAGTATAATAAGAAGAAGTTTCCTGGACTCGTCTACAGAGTCAAGGCCCCAAATGCTGCTTTTCTTATATTCACTTCCGGCAAGACAGTATGCACCGGATCCAAGAACCTCGAGGATGTTCGCGCGGTCGTCACCACTCTGGCCAAGACTCTCAAGTCCATTGGCTTCGAGAATATAAATCTAGAGCCTGAGATCCATATTCAGAATATTGTAGCCTCTGCGGATCTGAAGACGAAATTGAACATAAACGCCGTCGCCCTGGGCCTAGGCCTGGAGAACATCGAGTACGAGCCTGAGCAGTTTCCCGGTCTGGTCTACAGGATTAAAGTGCCCAAAGTGGTAGTGCTCATCTTCAGCTCTGGCAAACTGGTGATCACAGGTGGCAAATCGCCGGAAGAGTGCGAAGAAGGCGTGCGAATCGTTAGGATAAAGCTTGAGAACATGGGGCTGCTTTAGGCACTTCTCTTGCCTGCTTTCCCATGGCCCAAGCTTCATCTGTCTCCATCAGCAATTTGCGTGCCTTTCTCTCTGGCCTCGGATAAGATTGCTGCCATTTCTCGCGGTCTCCGCGTCCCTGCCGAGCACAACTTGCGCCTTCTTCAGGACCTTCCGTTTTTCTCCGGCGTTTGAGGCGTGCATGCACAGCAAATCTATGACACTTTATCGGATCATCTCAAAAATGTCATAGAACTCTCTTGAAGAGAAACGGTTGGGACCCTGCAAGTCTTCAATGGACTGGAGAAGGCTGGGCGAGCCTGAGCCCTTGCCCAACCCTGGCCCGACTGCCCATTGATCTATGTCGAGACGAGATTGCAGGGGGCCCTCAGAACCCCGATTTGTGGGCAGCCGGGTCGGAGTTCTACCTAATACGGGCCCGAGTAGACGCCAATATCCGGAACATCTCTGTAGTGATCAATAGAGTCATCGCGGTCATACTCCGGCGGCACCTGGAACTGCCACTCGCCGATGATCAGAGGGATGCATATGGCGCAGATGAGATCGTCATGGGCCCCGACCTCAGCGTCAAAGCCGGTATGGCCCGAGGCCGTCAGGTGGTACTTGAATGATCCGATCTCCTGCTGAAGCAGTGGCAAAGCTTCCAGGCCGGGGCTGTAGTCGAACCTCTTGCGCTGCATCAGGCTCAGGAA
>JAJRAX010000093.1 GCA_028679775.1 Methanothrix sp.
ATGCAAATTCAGGCGGAACATAATTGCTATTTTTCAGAAGTCTAGTGCCGTTGATCAGAATCGGTGTGGAGTTGCTCATGAACATAGGATAGTATATTTCTGTGGGTGCGATCTGGGGGTAGATCCAGCTAGATTCCCGGTAAAATTCCAAGGTATAAAACGTGATTGGCTAACCAATTAACGGCGTTAATTTTGAGTTATGACATTTTCCTCGAAAAACCGATCGCTTTTTGGGCATCATCAACGACCTGTATGGTTACTCGACGAGATAAGCTTTTGGTGCATAGCCGCAAGTGGCAGGATAATATTTCCAGACAGTCTTGCGCTACCTTTGCGCGGGGGGGCGGGCCCCTTGGGCTGCCGCCAGGAGGTTTGGGCAAGAAATTGGCTTTACAAACATCGTATTCCTTTTGCCTGTAGCTCGCTTCATAAATCCTGCCTGGCCCTGGTGATTTGATAGGTCATGCCGCCTGTCCTTTTGCCGCCAACGTGCAGTCATGCGTGCTCGCTGGTTGCAGCGCGTGGGCCGGAACATTTGAAGAGAAGGTCTTGGGCCAGATCAAGAAAGAGATATTGGGATGCGCTTGATCTAAGTACATCAAGGCTTTCCGGATCCTTCCCGATTCCACGCGTCAGAAACTCTCAAGTTTCGCCATCGCTGAATCAGCTTCGAAAGCATTCGTACTCGATGGGGATATTTGGGTCAATACCTGTTGCTTTCCAAACTTGGAGAGATCGCTGCTGCTGTTGAAAGGCCTTCTTTGCATCACATTTGTCAAGTAATCAGGCATTGGTGTAGGATTCAATGAGTTGGCGGTAGCGATATTTCTCTTTGACACGAGCAGGCTTGGGTCCTCGCCAAAATTCTTGCGAATCCATGCATTATACTCATCTGCCAGAGCATTAAACTCGGCCTCATTTTGCCCCTGGCTTGCTATCTGGTAAGCTATCCCCAGCTGGAAGCTCAGTTTCAGACCTTCCAAGGTATTCATTTGCTCAGATGTATAGGCAGAAGCTAGAGAGATCCCGAACAAGAGAACCAGGCTAATTATAAATCCCTTCATTTCTTTTCTCCAATTCCATTCCAACGTTTGCCTGCGATGAATTGATGATGATTTCATTTGCGCCCACTCCTATTCTGATTCGTAATTTATGATTGCTATAAAAAAAAGATTTTGGTGAAGATCCTATTGGGATAGCGTGGCCGGGATGGTCCAATGATGGCGAAGATTTGAGAATGAGCATTTATCTGAGATTGCTTTGGATTCGAAGAAGCACTAGATCTTCCTGGCCTGATACCGATACTTCGAGGGCGCGATAGATAAAGCCTCCTGGATGAGAGACGTGGCATGTGGAGCATGGATGATTGGCAAGTTCACTGCGGAAGGCGGCAATTGACAGGAGCTTTGAGAACGCGAGGATAGGTTGACAGTGTAAGCTACTGCCTGGACAATTATCATAGTCCCATTTCATTGAGATCATCTATCTCAATGATCCTCTGCAGCGCCAGCTCCGCCGAGCTGGCCAGGCAGGAGCTTGGCACGCACGGACCTCAACCTCCATCGCCTGTCAGAAGCGCATGATCATTGGCGATCGAAGCAAGGGATGTGGTGACTTCCTCCCCGCCCCTGAAGGAGCAGGGCTTCCCCCTCAGTCCGAGGGTATGAAGGAGTTTTCACCCCTTCATGAAAGAGATGATCTGATTGGCAGATGATTGCAGCAAGAGGGCGCGATTCATCCCATCCCTGAAGGAGATGGGGCTTCTCGACCCTCGCGCTATAATCCGCCAAAGCCCATATTATTCTAAGCCCCCCCCATCAATAGCCCTATGCAACAGTACTAAGCTTTCATCTTTTTAGTTGGAAGGCAAACGTCTTTGATAAGACCAATTCATTTGTTCCCCATATCGGATCGCTAAGGGGGCCGTCCCTCAAATAAAACCTTGCGGCCATTGTTCGCTCACTCAGATCATTAACTATCATATAGACAAGTCTTATCGTGCCTCCAGTAAGAACTCCCTCTGCACTGGCGTTTGCATTCGCTTGAACCATTGACATCGTATTCCAAACATCGGTCTTGTTGAAAGGTTCGACACGATCGTCAATATAAGCATGGAGCTTTTTCATCCTGTAATAATCGTCATGGGGATCTTTAGTGTTTTCAGGAATGAGCTTGGTAAAATCTGGATTCAAATATAAAGCATAATTGGTCATCGGAACAGGCACGTCCCTATAATCCGTAAAGATCGCTTCCCGAGAGGATTTGTTGAATTCAACAATAGTTGCATTTCCCGAAGCATCATAGATCATGAAATGCAACCCCATGAATGGCATTGAGATTCGGCTCATTAAAATATGTTTTTTAGCTTCTTCTATTGTGGCACAATTTTCCAGTATGGATCTGAGCATCTGCATAGAATTTAGGCCGCTCGTCCTTCCTCCAGCTATATTGGTGATCGGATCAACATATGTGTCCGAGTCCTGCAAGGCGGTGACTCCCAGGCCATTTTCATTCATGCCGTCAGTAAGGCCATTCAGGTCTGAACTTCCCAGAACCAATGTTGCATATCCATTGTCTGGGTATAGTTCAACGACATGGTTCCTGGCCCTGAACGGATATACAAGGGTAGACAAATAATTATCAGAAGCGATGATGGAGACAAAGTCGCTCTCTTCTGGATTGAAGAACCATTCCAGGTCTTTTCCAGCCAAAGAATGCCCATTTTCGGTCAAATTGGCTGGGAAATAAACGGCTGAACAGGAAGGGAAGCTGAGATGGTATAGAAGAACGCTGGAATCCTGAGAATAATCATCTTCTTTCAGCCCATATGCGCGTTTGATCCCTTTGATGCGCTCATAGAGGGCCGGGTCATGAAGATGGATATATTCCTCCTTTGCTTTTCCGTATATTGGATCTTCGTAAGGAACAAGGATAGAATTGAACTTCTCAATGCCTATTCTCCCAAGCTCATAACCGATCTCTTCCTGAGTTCCGCCTCGAATTATGATGTGGTCTACCTCCATCTGGTTGCTTTCATTAGGTTTGATGAGAACATCATAGGTTGCATTCGACACAATCGCCTCAGCTTCGGTGAGGACAAATGGCGTAATCAGAACGAATAAAAAAATCATGATAATAGTTATTTTTTGAACTCTCATTTTAAATATAGTTGGTCTAAACATAGCTGAGGAAATGGTTGATCAACTTTATAAATCCTTCTACTTTCAAGAATTAATTTCAAGGTACATATGTCATTGCCCAGTCCTGTTGCATCCTATGCTTATGTGAAATTCTTGATGGTCGTATGATGGTGGTGGAATAGTGGAAAATCAAATGAATCCTAGCATCCAATGTGCATGCGGCTCGGCAGACGTTGGCAGTCGTCCCTGACCGAGGACGCCATGGAATGGATCTTTTTTCAATATCACATCGAGCGATTCTATTAGAATGCAAAATTAGAAGGATATTTCCCGTTCATGAATTTTTGCGCCCATGCCCACCGCCTCCTCAACAGCGGCCAGGTCCTTCATCAAGAATAGCCTCTCATTCGCAATCTCCTTGAAGGCCACGGAGTTCTTCAGGACCTGCGCATATTTGGCGGATTTGGGGAGCTGGACCACATATCCCTTCAGGTCCTCCACCAGATCGTACTCGAAGCCATTGCGCTCCAGGAGCTTGAGGGCGTTGTTTCGTGCTCCGATAGACTTAAACTCAAAACGGTATTGGTCCTTGTTGTAGTAGTCCAGAAGCGCATTGAAGACCTCTCTTTTATCAAGGAATTGTTTAAAGACCCAAAGCTTACCGAGCTTGAAGATGACGATACGTTTGTGTCGCTCGACAACGTCAAAGGTGTTGGCCTGCATAAGATATCTCCTGCGATGTTCATGGCGGATTTGCTCTAAAAATTGTGGCGCTGGTGCAAAATGCTCTCGGAACCGGACAAATAATAAATATAGGTGTAGAAATCGTTCTTGATGGCATGCGAATATTGGATGGCACCGAGTTAGCTTGAACGACCAAACTGCAAGCCAATGTTCTCTATCGTATCGCATGAAAGGCGCAAACAACATTGAACTCAAGGTGTTTGCATATGGATTCACGATTAAATATCGTTACGCTAGTGCACCATAACGAAAGTATTAAATCTTATAAAATATCTAGGATATAACTTGTGGCGAGAAAGACAATATTCCGCGTGAAATTGAAAGAGGAAGAACGAGACGGGCTGAATAAGTA
>JAJRAX010000094.1 GCA_028679775.1 Methanothrix sp.
AGTCAAGTCTAACGAAGCTTCTTGTTGCTTGTTAGGGTACATTCTGAACTTGTAGGCAGTCTTCATCACTATCCCTGCTCCATCAAAATATTTATGGATCCCTAACTAGATATCTATTTCGCTTCAAGTTCAATAGAGTAGGTACGGCATTCATCCCGCCCCCTGAAGGAAGCGGGTCTTCTGCCTGCTTTTCTATAAAAACTATTCCAAAGGGATAAATAACCTTCTCCACTCAACAGGCTAGTTTATATCTGTTATATGCAAGACCTGAAGAATGGTGTTTCCTTGGATCGTGAGAAAGCCTTTCTGGTGGCCACGCCCTTTAAGAAGCGAGGCAAAACGAGTCTGAAGATCAGCGATTTTATCTTTGCACTCTCTTTAGACCTGAAATGGGGGCCTCCTGAGAAGGTGCGCGCCCTCTTGAGAGAAGCGGAAGCAGAAGGCATGGTCAAGATGGAAGGGGATATGGTCAATGCCGTCTTTGATGCTGCGGCGGTAGAGGTTCCAATGGGATTCAAGCCGTCAACAGAGGAGGGCATACTGGACCTGGGAATCAGGCTCATCACGTCTCATACCGGAATGAGCAGAAAAGAGGTCATTGCTCTCGCTAATGAGAAGCAGGACTCTTTGAAAAAGCTGGTGGAACTGGATGCCGTGGTCCTTCTGATTGCAAAGGAGATGGGAATAGACGTAGGAGATCTGGCGAGCCAGGCCTACGAGAACCTGCTCGCCAGGTGCAAGAACGAGAAGAATACAAAGCAAAACACGTAGCATTATCCTCCACCGAACGAATATGCGTAATCGCAATCGTAAGCTTAATCTCACATGGACGAAGGAAAATGGGATTATGACCCCCAGGGTTCTGTTCACAACCGTTTATCGAAACAACTCCGAGCCCTATGACTATATCGGAGCCAATACCAGATCGTGGTTCAGGTATTACTGGCCGCGAATTCAGTCTTTTGGATTGAGATTTCTCAAGCAGAACATTCCCGAGTTGGAGATCCTGGAGTTTCCCACATGGGATGAGTACCAAAAGAAGCTGCAGGAGGGCTGGGATGTTGTAGGGCTCTCTTTTTATTTGAGCGAGACCCACGAGGCTATGGAGATGGTGGATGCGGCGCGAGCCGCAGGCGCCGGCGAGGTTTGGGCGGGTAACTACGGCGCACTGACTACAGCCGTCCAAGACAGGTTCGACAGGATTTTCGTGGGATACTCGGAGCGCGAGCTTGCCCCGTACTTCGACAGGCAGATAAAAGATATTATCCATCCTCCACTTATTGAGTATCTCAACACGCCATTTAATATTAAACTAAATATTTACGGCGTGATGTTCACAACGCGGGGCTGTCCGGTGGGCTGCAAGTTCTGCCAGACTCCGGTGTTCTGCAATAAGCCCAATATCATTCCACTTGAGAGCATCGAGAGAGTCCTGGCTTACTACAAAAATCACGGCATAAATGTGGTCCTGATCGAGGACGAGAACTTCGGGTGCAACAGAAAGCATGCCGACGCCGTAGTCGAGCTTCTTGACAAGTACCAGATGGTCTGGGGATGCATGGCAAGAGCCGATTACCTTCGAAAGAAGATCAACGACTGGGCAGACATGCGAAAGAAGAACGGCCGAAAGGTGGCAGGATTCGGTGGGGCGGCGATTGGAATCGAGAACCTGCATCAAGAACGCCTGGATGACATCAAAAAGAAAGAGGGCACCGAGGACATTTTGGAGACTCTTCGCATGTTGCAGGCACGTGGGCTAGGAACCATCGGCTACTACATGATTGGCTTTGAAGAGGACACCAAAGAGTCGCTGAAAGAGGACATAAAAAAGCTGGCGGCGCTAAAGCTCGATATCACCCAGATCTGTGTGATTACGCCCCTGCCCCAGACGCCGATGTGGAAGGAGCTAGAGGAGAAGTTCGGGATCTGGGATCACGATTATCATCATTACGATGGCAAGCATATGGTCTGGAATCATCCTCAGATCCAGCCTGAGGAGTTTCCCAAGATTTTAGATTGGTCGTTCAAGCAGGTTTATCCATTCAGCACTCCCATTCGCACCTCCGGAAGGGTCTGGGCGAATGCCTATCGATACGGAGGCTGGGCAGGTGTGAAGGAGGTTTTTGCCTACATCAGCCGGGCCAACAAGTTCGACTGGAATGCGGGACTCAGGCTGTTCAATGTAAATGAGAGATAGAGAAAGAGACGATTAAGAAGGTAGCTTAGAAGGCAGCCGATGAAGATATTGCTATTATCATCCCCGGTAGTGCAGCGGGATTTCGATCGCATCGCCCGCGTTCCTAACCTGGGGCTGGCATCTCTCGCAGCTCATGTGGATGATCTGTGCACTGTTCATGTGGCGGATATTCACGGCCTGAAGGACCACCAGGAGTATGTGAAGAAAAAGGTCAACGGTTACGATATGGTTGGCCTGACTGCCATGAGCTTTCAGTATCAAGAGGCTCTGGTCCTTGCAAGGATTGCAAAAGATGCAGGCGCGGAGACTGTTTTTGGAGGATATCACCCAACTCTAGCAGCCCAGGAAATCGGCGAGAGCAGGGACGCGGCCCTCATAGATTACATCGTTCGAGGCGAAGGAGAGGCCACATTTAGGGAGCTTGTGTCCTCCCGGCTTACCGGAAAAAGCCCGAAGGGCATTCTCGGATTATCCTACCACGAGGCAGAAGGGAGCGGGAAAGCTAAAAGCAATAACGCAGATGCGGCACGAGCTAGCAAGATGGTTCACAATCCGGACCGGCCTCTTCTGAAGGTTGAGGAGATTGAGATGCCGAACAGAGATGCTCGGCTCATCACCAAGGGCTTTTACAGCTTTGATGTGCCAATTGACTGCGTAGAGACCAGCCGGGGCTGCACCCAGGGCTGCAAGTTCTGCTCGATCAATCTCATGTATGGCCGGAGATTCAGACGGTTCTCGATTGAGAGGGTGATAGAGGATATTAGGGATGCGGAAGCGCACGGTGCTGGATCGATCTTCTTTCCGGACGACAACATCACCCTTGACCCAAAGAGGCTGGAGAGGCTCTGTCAGGCCATAATCGACGCTGGGCTCACGCATCTGCGATACAAGACTCAGGCCTCGGCCTCCGGAATTGCTTCAAGCAAGACTCTGGTGGACAAGATGGGAGATGCTGGGTTTGACGGCGTGTTTCTTGGAGTTGAGAGCATCAACAAGAGGAACCTGGAGTTCCTGGGCAAGGGCAAGATGTCCAATGATGCCGAAAAAGCCGTCCAGTATCTGCATGATAATAATATAATCGTCTCGACTGGTCTGATCGGCGGCAATCCAGATGACGATGAGGAGGACCTCTGGGAGAATTTCCGGCTCGCCCGAAAGCTCAAGGTGGACTTTCCAATATTTTACATATCAACGCCGTACCCAAAGACCCAGATGCGAGCCGAGCTTGAGGAGATGGGGCTCGTCACAAACAGCGACTTTACCAGGTACGATGGGCTACATGCAAACTTGAAGACCTTGCATCTCTCTGAGGAGGAAGTGCAGTACATCACCTGGCAGATGAACGCACGATACTACGATTTTGAATGGTTCAGGTACAACAAAGTCAAGCGGCTCTATCCCAAGTGGTTTGCCAATGAGGTTAGAAGGCTAGCTCCATTTTATGCCAGGCGGAAGATGGACCTGGCGTTAGGCAGGCGCACGCCGAAGGACTTCTTCCGAGAGGACCTGGCAAGCGGGGAGCTGTGCAAGGGAATGACTTAGGGCGATTAGGATTGTCGGGCGCAGGGGCAGAGAATCCCTGCCTTTTCAAAGGCGGGATGAATCGTGCCCCGCCCAGATTACTTTCACGTTGATAAGACTCAAGCAGCGCGCACAAAACCACAAAAACAA
>JAJRAX010000095.1 GCA_028679775.1 Methanothrix sp.
ATGCAAATTAGATGGCTAAAGGTGGGGAAAGAAAATGGTAACCGCAACACCAGATGCATCAAGTCTTGCTGAGGTATTGGACAGAATTCTCGACAAGGGAATCGTCGTTGATGTTTGGGCCAGGGTTAGCCTGGTGGGAATTGAGATTTTGACCGTTGAGTCCAGAGTGGTCGTGGCTTCAGTAGACACATTCCTGCACTACTCTGAGGAGATGGCCAAGATCGAGCAGGCTGCTATCGGCGCAACCCCTGCAGTTCCCGCTTAGGTGAATTCTCCTAATTTATTTTTGGAGGAAGAGCCATGGAAGAATTAGCAGGCACCAAGACAGAGACGTTCGATGAGCTTGTAACCAAGCACACTCGACGAGAACTCGAAGAACTGGCTCTGAAGTATGGCATAGAGAATTTGGGTGGAACAAAGTCCCAGTTGGCGGACTTCATTCTGGATGCTATGAAAAAGCAGAAAGAACAACCCAAATCCCAACCGCAGACGAGTTCCAAAGAGGCTCCATTGATCGAAAAAATAAAGAGCCCTGCAAAGATGGAGAGTATTGGCAAGAATGGCGTATTAGCCAAGGCCAATGCAATCAACAACAAATCTGCAGACCTCAAGAGAGCGGGCAAGGAGATCCGAGATGAAGGCATCCGAGAGATGAATCAATCGGTAAAAGAGTTCCAGGCAGCAGGCAGCATGCTGTCTAGAAATATGCACTCCGAAGCTCGAAAGATGATTGAAGACGGCCAGAAGAGATTCAATCAGGGCCAATTGCAGTTCAAACAGTCAATTGATGCCCAAATGAAAGAAAATCATGAGGCGGTCTCCAGAATGCACACGGCAACTCATGAGATCATGGTCGCTCAGGGAAAGATGGCACGCGAATTTCAGAAAGCTGGAAAGAATATTCGAGATGAAGGCTGTAGGAATCTGCAAAATGGCCTCGCAAAATGCCAGAGCAACCTGAATGCGCAAATCAAAGAGAACCGTGAAGCCGTCTCCAAGCTATACACCGGCGCAAGAGAGATGCAGAGAAGAGCCGTGTCCTTCCAAGATGAGATCCATCGATACCAAGAGCAGGATCTCAAAAATTATATCAAAGACTTCTACTATGGGTAAAAACCTTAGTAGAACTTTTTATTATTTATTCTCCATGAAGGTGCTAATCCATGTACGTTGAAACACATCCCAGAAAGGTGAGAGGGGAAGCGGTACACATGACCTCTTCCGAAAAGAAAGCTATCGAGCAGGCTCATAACTCTAAGGCCAGCAGCAATCCCAGCATTCAGGTCAGCATCAGGTCCCCTGCTAACATGGATTGCAGCTATGAGTTGATAACCGAAGAAGCCAGACATAAGGCCATCGAGGAAGCTTTCCTCACACCGGAGTCCAATCACTTCATCAGCACCCCAGAAGTGAAAGAGATGGAGAAGAGACTAGTTCTCTGGCTCAAATCTGGCTACCCAGTGCATCTGATTGGACCTACCGGATGCGGCAAGACGAGCTTGGCCGTGCATGTTGCCCAGGTTTTGGGCAGACCGGTGGTCTGGATTAACGGAGACGAGTCCGTAACCACCTCGGATCTGATAGGTGGCTATTCACAAATGCAGAGTGAAAGCGTGCGAGATAATTATGTTCACAATGTCTTCAAGACCAAAGACACCATGAAGATCGAATGGGTGGACAATCCGCTCTCCTTGGCCTGCAAATATGGCTACACCCTCATATACAACGAATTTTCCAGAACAAAGCCAGCATCAAATAACGTTCTCCTATCCGTATTCGAGGAAGGAATCTTGGAACTTCCAACGAAATTCGGAGAGGACAGATACATAAAGGTTCATCCAGATTTCAAGGCAATTCTTACTAGCAACTCTATTGAATACGCGGGAATTCACAGGCCACAAGACGCGCTCCTTGATCGTATGGTAGGATTATACGCCGACTACTATGGTTACGAGACAGAGGTCAAGATCGTGATGGAACATACCGGAATCCCCAAGGAAAAGGCCGAAAGAATCGTGACTGTAGTCAGATCAATAAGAGATAAGCTGCCAGATGGGCAGAAACCTGGCACAAGAGCATGCATAATGATTGCCAAAGGATGGCAGACCTCAGCGACCGGTGAGGATCTGGCAATAGATTTCAGGCAAATGTGCATAGACGTCCTAGCCAGTAAGACCAGCTCACCCAGGGACATGGAGGAGAAGAAGAAACTGGTTATGGAGTCTGCGGAATATTCTGCATAGGATCTATATGCAATCAATTACTGCGGTAGTCGAAGAGGCCGAAATACGTAAAATAAGCGACATATTTCTCAAGAAGCCACCAGGACTAGGCTTCAACGAGACCGATGCGCTAGTCATCAAGGCCAAGCTGCCAGACGGAAGGCAGGTAGGAGCCACATTTTATTTTTCACTCAAACCGGATGGAACATTTGAGGAAGAAGCCTTGGGCAGAGATGCTGTTAAAGCCAGGAGGCATAAGCTAGCGGCATTTCTCCGTTACTATGGATTAGCTGATGAAATGGATAAATATAAATTGAAAGAGGGCATTAAAGAGCTAAAGGGAAGGATGGTGGAAGTAATTCCCATTAATGGTGAGCTCACTATCCGCATTTCACAGGAGATCTTGCATGACCGGTAAGCCCAAAATCAAGGAAATCCTTGGCAAAGTAAACCAAGCTGCGGAAACCATGTTGATGAAGAAGCTCGACAGCATAGTAAGCCTTAACAAGGACGAGGAGGGCTGGACGGCAGAGGTAGAAGTGTTGGAGAGGAGATCTGTTCCTGATACCCAGGACATCATGGGGAGATACGAGATGAAGTTTGACCTGGATGGGGAGCTTCTCGGCTACAAGAGAATAATGCTGCGAAGAAGATCGGACATGGAGATTCTCGAAGAAGAGGTGTAGCCCCTTGGTAAGGAGGATTCTTAATGCTGAGAAGAAGACCCCCGAATCCCTGGGGAAGTACGTTTACTGTGTCATTCCTTACCTCAAAGAGAGGGAGAGCTTCGGCAATCTCGGCTTTAATGCTGAAGAGGTCTATACCCTGGACTACAGAGACCTGGCCCCTGTCGTTAGCGATGTGGCCTACAGAGATTATGCTGTGGATGAACAGGAAGTGGAGGTCCACCGGAAGGTAGTGGAACAGGTGATGAAAGAGCATAGCGTAATTCCAGTTGCCTATGGCATGGCATTTAAGAGCAAAAAGCTGCTGCAGATTGCCATGAGCGCCGGCTACCAAGCTATGCAAAAGGCAGAGCAAGTTGTGGATTGCAAGGTTGAGTTGGGCATCAAGGTCTTCCTTCCCAAAGATCAAGAGAACATGAGCAGCACAACGCGTGGGGAGATCAGCTCCAATTTTCTGCAATGCCTCAAGGCGGTCTCTGCGGACTTCAAGAATCTGAAGCTCTTTTCCGATCGATTGGTCATGAACAGCGCCTTTTTGGTAGACAAGAAAAGTATTGACAATTTCTCTGATCAGGTTGGGCTCCTGAAAGAAAAATACAACAGCCTGATGGTGCAGTACTCCGGTCCCTGGCCTGCCTACAACTTTGTAGATATCCATATTCTGGGTGGAAAAAGAAGGGGTTTTCGTTAGATGTTCTTCATAGATGACCTTCTGCTACGCTCCCTGGGGATATCCCTGCCGGGGCTTGACATGATCTGGACGCTGGAACAGATCCATAAATTCGCCCTTAAAGGATATTACAATCCAGATAAGATCAAGAATCAGATCAAAGAGACTCGGCTGCTCTACGAGTTCGGTGAGCTTAATCGCCAGGAATACGAGCAAAGGAACTCGGAACTGATGCATAAGCTGGATATGGCCCAAAAAGTTATGGAGATGGATATCGGCTCAAAGATGGACATCCTGGGATGACCATGGCAAAAAAAAATGAAAACAAGGATGATCGTCAGCTTGAAATGCCGGAAAGGCTGCGCCGCATCTTGATAGAGATGGAGGAGAACGATGAACGGGTTCGCCCGTTTTCAGGGTCCATTGCATATTCTGGGATCATTCGAGCTGAATATCGCATCAGATTGCAGATGGGATTTGGGGACAAAAATCGCAGCATGAATAATCCAAAGGAGATATGAAACTATGCCCATTCTAAGCCAAAAAATCCTGGACAACAGGAGGCGGCAGCATGCCGTGGTGACTGCTCATAAGAGGAAGATCAGAGATGAGATTCGCCCCTCGCTTATGCAGACTAAGAGAACCTGGTTCGAGGCATCCAACCGAAGCAATCAGATGATCAGAGATAGATGGCATACTCAAAAGGCAAAGGTAAGTGCCGCACAACGTGATCAGAAGCTGCTGCACAAAGCCAAGATACTGGCCCACAGAAGAAAGATCCGGACAGAGATGGCCAACCGAAGGTAAACGAGGATTTTTATGAATTCTTTAGCACCAACAAGAAGCCAGAATCTTGCCGATGTGGTGGAGAGGATCCTTGACAAGGGACTGGTGATCAATGCGGACATAGCTGTATCTGTAGCAGGTACAGAGCTTCTGGGCATCAAGATCAGGGCTGTCTTGGCCTCATTTGAGACTGCAGCCAAATACGGCCTGGAGCTTCCTGCGGGCACCAATCTCAATGCACCAGGCTGGAAGAACCTGGACCGCCCCAAAGCCTGCTGCCCAGAGTGCGGCAACCGCAGGGACGAGGAGAGCCTCATGCATGAGGGCTGTCCCATCTGTGGCTGGTCAAACCCGAATAGCCTGCCTTTGATCCGGCCTGAGCCGGAAAAGTATGATTGAATTTGAAGGGAGGGGTAGCATTATGGCCGAGGACATAAAGGATGCAGAAAAGAATGATGAGAGAATAGCAGCTTTGGAAAAGAAGATCGCTGAGCTTGAGAGCGCTGCAAAGGCTAGGAAGACCAGCCGGCCTGAGCCAAACGTGGAGAGCAACATTCACGTTGAGGGACTGGTGGAGAGTGTAGTGGGCCAGTTCATTCCAGGACTCGGAGGAATTATCAAGGCACTGGAGTCATCCAGCCCGGAGTTTAGAAAGAAAATTGCAGACACTGATGCCGAGATAAAGCACAGAATCGATGTTGGATGGTCCAGCAAGCCGGTTGTTGATTATCATGTCTCCACACGGCCGATCAGACGCGGCCCGGGAAGGGCGACATCTCAGGTGGATAGCGTTCGAATGCCGACTCAAGGCCCCGCCCGGGATCCCATTGTCGATGTGCTGGAAGGAAAAGATGGCATCACCGTCATAGCTGAGCTTCCCGGAGTCTCGGAAGAGGAGCTGCAGATCAATCTCGAAGGGTCCGAGCTGCATATATTGGCAGGAAACTTCAGCAAAAAAATTGAGCTACCTCATGCAGTCAAAGACATCAGGGAGAAGAGCTACAAGAATGGCATACTTCAGATCAAGTTGAATTAAATTTGGAAAACAAATGGCCATAAATCTGGATGAAAAAAATCTGAAGAACGGCCTTCTAGGGTTAGTAGTGGCACTGGTCGAGATCATCCAGGAGCTTTTAGAGCGCCAGGCCTTGAGGAGAATTGAGGGAGGAAGCCTCTCCGATGCCGAGGTAGAGAGGCTGGGACAGTCTCTATGCGAGCTAGCCGAGTCCCTGGAAAAAATTAAAAAGGATAATGATATCGAAGATGCTGTGCTCTCGGTTCGAGACGGCCTGGATGAGGCGGCTGACGAGCTTTTGGAGAAGTTCATAAATCCAGAGACATGGCTGGATGATAGAGAGAAGGAGCATTAGAGAATGGCAGAAGAGGCCAGATATTTGTACTCCGTAGCCAAGACGACGATTGAAGCGAATCTGGGCGAGATTGGAATTGAGAAAAAAGAGGTCTTCACAATACCTTACAAGGACATTGCAGCAGTGGTCCACTCCAGTCTTGCCGAGCCTTACGACACCAAAGACCGGGCACGCGCCGAGGAATGGATCCTGGAGCATAGCTATGTGATAGATCAGGCCATAAAGAGGTTCGGATCTGTATTGCCCTTCTCCTTTGATGTTATATTGAAAGGTGACAACTCTGCGATTGCCGAGTGGCTGGAAAAGAATTATCTAGTGCTGCACAAAAATATGGAAAAAGTAGAAGGGAAGGCGGAGTACGGCATTCAGATATATTATGATTACAATGATCTGGCTGGCAAAATCCTGGAAGATGACCTTGAGCTCAAGGACATGAAGAACCGCATAGAGAAAGAGAGCAAAGGAATGGGCTATCTGCTGCAAAAAAAATTGGATCAAAAGCTCAAGAGCCTGGCATCCCAAAAAGCAGCCGATCTGGCCAATCAGACTTTGGGAAAGATCAAGACTCTGGCAGCCGAGCTGAAGATGGATGACAAAAAAAGAAAGGCTGATAGCTACAAAGGCCTATCGCTCCTGGCCTCCTACACCTGCCTCGTTGCAGATGAGAATGTACAGCAATTGGGTGAGACGCTTGACGAGATCAACCGCCGGGAGGGATTCCGAGTTCGTTTTACAGGTCCCTGGGCCCCATTCAGCTTTGTCGACTACCGGGAGCTGTCGTGATTGACCAGAAGCGAGATCTGTCATTGCTGGCCAGGAGGATCTAGCCATGAATCCGCAAAGAGATAGCAGTCTTGTGGAAATTTTGGATCGGCTTCTCAATAAAGGAGCGATTATCAATGCCGATCTGATCATAACCGTAGCAGGAATCCCTCTCATCGGCCTGAACCTCAGAGCTGCGCTGGCCAGCATGGAGACCATGCTGGAATACGGAATCATGGAAGACTGGGACAAGAGCAGCCGGGAACTGTACGCGAGCCAGGAGACGCACTTGCCCCTAATTCCAGGCGAGCAGGTCCTCTACAAGGCCTTCGGATATATTTGGCAGGATGAGGGCATTGTCAAATCCTGGGTGCCCGGCATCTGGAATGTAACCAACGAGAGGCTCATCCTTTGGGTCAAGACCCCTGGAAAGGCCATCTTTGAGACGCCTCTTCCAAGCCTTCGAATATTCAGGGTTCCCGCATCTCATGAGACGAGACAGGAACTGGAGCTGGTCTATCCAGAGGGCAGAGCGCGCATATCGCTTTCGGAAAGAGATGAGTTCGAGGCAGCTCTCGCCAGAGCTACGACAGAGACGACGGCCATCTCAGTCTGAGATTTGGATCTTTCAGTCCAGGCATTTGACATCAATATCTCTGGCAATTTTTGGCAGTACATTGTGCGAGGCTCCGATGAAGAGCAGTCCAGTCTCGCCGTCCTTTAAAGATGCATCAATCGCCTGCGCTATGAATTGGTCCCTCTCCGCCAGGAGGCTATCCTTAGCGCTGTTGTACTGCTCCTCTGCAGCCCGCCTTTCAGAGTCCGTCTTGGCCTCCAGGAGGGCCTTAATGAACCCATACTCCCTGCGGAGAAGATCGACGCTTTCAGTGGCCTCAATCCTGGCTCCCATGTCCATAAGCTTTTGCACTATCTGATAGTTTCTGCTGCCTTTGGCAGCCGTCTCCCGCACAATTCGCTCTCCGATCTCTCCGGCGCAGGGTAGCCCGTCCTGGTAGATATGCAGCTTCGTCATATCCAAGCCAAGTCCCTCCACCTCTGCCTCCAGATCCTGCCAAAATTTCTCAATCTTCTTCTGGTTCTCCTGCCAACGGGCTTCGCCCAGGGCCGATTTGCCCGCTCTTTCCAGGCCCACGCTTGCTGATCCCATGTCGGAAGGCGCATGCACTATTCTGACTACAATGAGCTTTCTCATCCCATTCCCGATCCTTGTTCATGTCTCTCGTTTCTGTACATAGTTTTCTGCTCTTTAAATACCGCTTCTGATGCTCTTCTCTCCCCTTTGCCCAAACCACATTCGCATCTCGTAAACCCCTTCCTCGCTCCTCTTATCTGTGTCGAATCCCATCTTCTCAAAAAGCCGGACCATTGACCGATTCGCTACCAGCACCTCTCCTGTAAATCCTAGCAGGCCCTGCCTTCTCGCCAGGTAAATCAAATAATAGAGAATCTCTTTACCCACGCCCCTGCCCTGAAATTGGTCCTTTACCACCAGGGCAACCTCTGCCGAGTGCATGTCCGAGTTCAGTTCATACTGGCCGAGGCCAATAATTGTCTCCTTTTCCTTCTCGACAATGGTAGCCAGGATCTCCATCTTCCGGCTGTAGTCCACAGCCACGAAGTCCTGCAGCCTCTTGTGAGGCATATCTTTCCTGGCGGAGAAGAAGCGCTTGTAGAGGCTATCCTCAGACAGATCGTAAAAGAAGTCCTTTAAAAGCGATTCGTCTGTGATCTTGGCAGGCCGCAATAGCAGATTGAGGCCTTTGCTGGTTGTCCTGTAGGTCTCCAGCTCCTCAGGGTATATTCCCTTCTCCCCAGGAATGAAGACCTGATCTTTATAGATGATAGCTCTCTTTCTGGCAGACTCCATCAGCCAGGGCCGGAACTTGGGATGGGCAATGGAGATGAGATCCATAGCTCTCTCCCTGATGTTCTTGCCGTGTAGATAGGCAATTCCGTATTCAGTTACCACATAGCGGACATCGCCCCGGTTCATGGTGACTCCTGCTCCCTCCTGGAGCACTGGAACTATGCGGGAGACGCTCTCGTTCAAGGCCGTGGAGGGCAGAGCCAGGATGGTCTTTCCACCAGGCGCCAGCACAGCTCCTCGCATGAAATCTGCCTGGCCGCCGATGCCGCTGTAGAACGTCCCCCCTAGAGACTCAGCCGTGGCCTGGCCTGTCAAATCCATTTCCATAGCGCTGTTGATAGCAGTCATTAGCCGGTGTCTGGAGATGATCAGAGGATGGTTTGTGTAGTCGATTCTCTTGAATTCCACAGCAGGATTCTCGTCCAGAAAATCGTAGGTGTCAACGCTTCCCATGCAGAAGGAGGCCACGGTCTTGCCTGGGTTATGGGTCTTCTTCTTATTTGTGACAACTCCCTTTTTCATCAGATCGACGATGCCATCGCTGAGAAGTTCAGTATGAACTCCCAGATCCTTTTTTTCCACCATATTTGGGACAACTGCATCAGGAATCAGGCCATAGCCAACCTGAATGGTCGAGCTGTCCTCGATGATGCTGGCTACATACTGTCCAATCCTCTGGACTATGTCGTTCGGAGCCTTGACGGAGTACTCCAAAAGCGGCTCGTCATGGGGCAGAATGTAGTTTATGTCCTTTATATTTATGAAGCCGTCACCGTGGGTGCGGGGCATGTTCATGTTAACCTGGGCCACCACCAGGTCTGCCATCTCCACAGCTGACTCGACCACATCCACGCTGATCCCGAGGCTCAGGTAGCCGTGTTTGTCAGGCAGAGAGGTCTGAATGAGGGCTACGTCTACAGGTATCAGCTCGGAGCGGAAGAGGTCAGGGACTGAGGAGAGAAAGACCGGGGTGTAGTCGGCTCCTCCCCGGTTGACGGAATTCCTGGTGCTGTCGCCTACAAAAAAAGAGTCGAGCCGGAAGTTCTCCTGAAGCTTCTCGTCGGTGTAAGGAGCGACACCAAGCGTCCAGACGTGGATCAGCTCGGCATCGAAGAACGCTTTCGGGTGGCTTTTGACATAGTTGACCAGGGCGGCCACGAGGTACTGGGGCTCGCCGCAGCCTGTTCCAATAAAGATTCTGTCACCTGCATGAATATGGGAGAATATGCTTTCCTCAGATGCGAACTTCTCAGGATAGATCTTCTTGAACTCTTCGAGCAGACGAATGTCTTTCATCTTCACCTAACTCTCCATGGAAATCCAGAACCGATTGGGTTTTGATGAGTAATCAGCCTGACGCTCTTAAAATTTTTTTTATATTGGCAAAAAAGGAAAGGATCTGAAAAAGCGAAGCGATGAACCGAAGCGATTGGAAGGACGGAAATGGCAGATGTTCTGATTTACGGCGCGGGAGCCATTGGCTCATTCATGGGATACATTTTAGGAGAGGTTCCCGAAGAGGTTGATGGAAGGATTGAGAACGTGGCGCTTCTCGGAAGAGAGGATCACATGAAGGCGATCAAAGAGCACAGCCTCCAGATCGATTCGATAGATCTTGCCGAAGGAAAAAAGACCTTGAAATTCAGGCACTGCTTTGCCAGCCTGGAGGATCTCTCGAATTGCGATTTTCATCCTGAGATTGTAGTAGTATGTGTCAAGACCCACTCCCTCTCTGCCGCCTGCAGAGAGCTGAAGCAGTCAGGCTTGCTGGAAAGAAATCTGAAGGGCGCTCGATTCATTCTGCTCATGAACGGCATGGGTAACAGTGAGGTCTTCATGCAGCTTGATCTGCCAAAGTCCAGTGTGCTGGAGGGCATCACCTCAATGGGAGTCCGGTTTGCGGGAGAAGGCAGAGTTGAGTTGAAGGGAATGGGAAAGACTATCTTTGAGGGTAGAATGAGTGAGGCGGAGAGGAATTTCCTGGAGCAGAGGTTTTCCGAGAAGGGCTTTGAGATCGAATTCGCGAAAAATTTCAGGGAGCATCAATACAACAAGCTCTTTGTCAACGCTGTTATCAATCCCATCACCGCTCTAGCTCGCCAGAAGAATTCTATAGTCCTCTCGCCGGCCCTGAAAAGCACAGTGCAGGGCGTGGTAGCCGAGGCGTTGAAGGTAGCTGCCGCCGAGGGCATAGTGAGGACAGAGAAAGAGGTAACAGACTTGGTCTATTCCGTCGCCGTTAAGACCTCGGCCAATACATCCAGCATGCTCCAGGATGTCCTTAAGGGAAAGAAGACGGAGATCGAGGCCATAAACGGCTACATCATTAGGAGGGCCTTAGAGAATGGCATCGAGGTTCCTGTGAACGAGGCACTGTACGGACTGGTGAAATCGGCCACGGAAAATCCTTGAGTATAGAGTCCTAAAAGCTTGGCATTTATATACCAATACACTTCGACATGGTATGGTCAAAGGCAGACGGAACAAAGTTTTAAAGCTGACTCCTGCCAAGGTCAAGTATATAATCAGAGCAAAAACCAATAACATCAGCTCCAAAATCATTGCCGCAGAGATGAAGGTAAGTATCCGAACAGTAAATCGTGTCTGGGAGTACTGGATGAAAAACAAGGAGCCATTGGCACCAAAGAAATTTGGACGTCCAAAGACACATCTCAACGAAGCAGATACACGCCTAATTCTAGAAATCCACAAAGAGCAAAATTCCGGAGCAAGACGCCTCGAAAAGATTATCGAGCACAAATATGGCAGACATATACCACACAACTCCATCCACCAGGTTCTTCTTGAAAATGGCTTGGCAATTGAGAACAAAGAAAAGAAGAAACGTAGGAAGCCCTGGATCAGATATGAACGAAAGCATAGCCTCACTGCAGTTCATCTTGATTGGCACACAAGCCGGATCAATGGCAAAGAGGTCTGTGTGGTCCTCGACGATAGTTCGCGGTTTATTCTAGCTGGCGGAGAATTTCCCGCGGCAACAGGAGAAGCTAGCATCGACCTGGTGAAAAAGACGCTTGAGGACTACGGCGATATCCGGAGGATCCGAGAGGTAATCACCGATCATGGCACACAATTCTTTGCAAACAATACGGATAGAAATGGAGAATCGGAGTGTGCTTTCGATGCATTCTTGGCTAAAAATGAAATCAAACATATTCTGGTCGGAGTCAAACATCCTCAGACCAATGGAAAAATCGAAAAATGGTATCATACCTACGAGAAAAGCAGAAAATTGTTTGATGATTTTGACAAATTCTTGAATTGGTATAACTCGACACGCTACCACGAGAGC
>JAJRAX010000321.1 GCA_028679775.1 Methanothrix sp.
TGGACAACTCATATAGAGTATACCCATTTCGCTCTTTTAATAATCTTAGTTTTTCTATAAGTTCGTTATCTATCATATTATTTTAGTTGTTATAAAACAATGACGTTCCCTCTTCATAGAAGAATGGAACGTCATTGTTTAAAACACAACATAGTGTCTTTAAAGTTTACTCAACTGCTTATACAAGTAAAAAATTTTTACTTTTGGTAACCTTTAAAATGTTACCAGGCTATCCATGCTGAAAGTCAACTGATCGCGAACACCGCTGATGCCAAAGACCGAACGGTCGGCATGGTCATAGCGGATCTCCGGCCTGAAGATAAAATGAGATAAAGTATTATATTTAGGGAATGGTTTTATCGCCACCCCGGCTGTCAGTCCATAGTAATTTGCGCCTACGGGTGCTCCCGTCGAAAAACCGCAGGCAGCGTCTTTATACCACTCAACCCGGCCATTGAGAGTAAAATGCGGATCGAGCGCGTAGCTGGCATAGCCGGCAACGCCTCCCCACTGTTTAGCTCCATCCGGCAAGCCGGGTATCCGCGGAGTCACGACATAGTCGGCACCCAACCCTAAGCTCAGCTTATCGTTGATCTTCTGGGTTATGACCAGATCCAGGGCCGTCCAGTAGTCACCGCTGTCGCCTGTAGGTATGTTGTGCCCGAAATTAAACGGGAATTCGGGTCCTTCCGTCATCACGAAAATGACGGTGGTCTTGTCGCTGGGCGTAAAAATTGCGCGCCCCAGAAAATCAATGGCATGGTTGGCATCACGTATTGACTGATTCCATCCAAATGTGAATCCTGCGTCGAATGTCCATTGAGGGTTCAATACATAAGTAGCAAACGCGCCGGTCTGCGTGCCGGGTTCGGCATAGAGAAATTGATAACTATAAGAATAGAGCGCTCTCATAGGATCACCGAAAGCACCGTATATGTTGGCGCTGAATTGTTCAAACCCGGCTAGCTCGATCCATTTACCTGCGCGCAAACGAAGCGGTATATTAGGGAAAGCTATGTCGACATAAGCCTGAATAATGTCCCATTGATTGTGCCCTGTCTGCGTATCCCATAGTCCGTTGGAATGAATGAATGAGGCATCAGCACCATAAAGAATTTCACCGTGAAACCCTACATCAAGCTTCTTCTTAGTGGGATCCACTGTGCGTTCAATGTTCAAGCTTACCTTGTCCAGAGTAATCTGACTTTTAAAATTGTTGTATCCTATAAAGGTTGGGCCTCCCTTTTGGGGTGCCGTAGCATCGTAAAACCAACCGCCTTCGGCATATCCATAGATGTTAATCCCGGCCTTAGCCAGGGGCTTGGCCAGCCCTACTTTGTCCAAAGCGCTCATCAGTGGCGCTAACTGCACATCAGCCTGTGGTTGTGAGGTGACTACTGCCGGCGCACTCTCATCAGCATATAGTGATGTGCCGCCAAGCATTACCAAAAGCGCATAGCAGGCCAATGCGATAGATGACTTGATTATTTTAATAACTCCATTTACTAATTGATTCATTTTCACCCTCCTTGTTATACTGCAATGTCACCGCGTTCAGCGGTACGTATTCTTACGGCATCCGCTACAGGATAAATAAATAGCTTACCATCTCCTACCTTGCCTGTAAACGCGGACTTGATTATAGCGTTAACTATATTTTCTGCATCCTCATCTTTAACCACAACCTCTATGCGCGCTTTTGTCATCAAATCGATTTTGTATGTTTTACCGCGCACCTGCTGTTCTATACCTTTCTGTTTTCCGTGGCCTTCGATCTCGGTAATCATTATACCGGGGTGCCCCGCATCATCCAGAGCGGCGCAGACATCGCCGACTTTAGATGGGCGAATGATCGCTTCTATTTTTTTCATATCAGTTACCCTCCTGTAACATTATTTTCCCTTTTTTTATACAGCGCGAATGCCCTTTTCTCCTGTACGCAGACGCATTGCTTCTGTAGTGTCAAGAACGAATATCTTACCGTCTCCTACCTGCCCGGTATTAGTGGCGTCTCTTATGACGGCCATAATATGCGGGACATCCCATTCTCTGACGACGACATCGACCCGGATCTTTGGAACAAAAGAAATCCTGTTAGTTTGCGTAACAGCCCCGTTGTGTCCTTTTTGTTTTCCGAATCCCTTTACCTTTGTTACGGTCATTCCTTCTACCATTTCTTCTTCTTTAAGCACCTCGACCAGTATGTCCAGGGCTTCAGGGCGTATCATAGCCGAAACCATCTTTAAGGAATTCGTCTTCCTGAATGTGGTTATACCTATATAAGCAAGGCTTATAACAGCCCATGCCCCGGCAATGATGAAGCATATCCTCGCTTCTGCCTTAGCGTCTGCATTGCCTATGCTATATAGGTAAATTATTGCTACTGTCATAACAACATTTGTTATTATGCCTAGGACTGGGATTATCCCATGTTTTAAAATATTAAAGTCTGCCCGCTTCTTAAAGGCCACTATTGTCCAAAAACAAGTGAGCCCATAAAGTACGAATGTGCCCAGGTTCGAAGCAAGCGTTATGCCTGTAAGGCCTACGACCGACTGGACTCCCACGCCTGCTATTATAGAGGAGACTATTACTAATACTACTATAGCCATATGGGGCGTCACGAATTTACCGTTCATGAAACTTAGGAAATTGGGCAGCTCCCGATGATTCGCCATACCGCAAGTCACCCTCACGGCTGTATTCATACAGCTTAAGGTTGTGCCTATGATAGCGATAGCTACTGTAACAGCCATGGTAATCATAAGGCCGAACCCTATTCCTCCCAGCATACTGTCACCTATAAGCTTAGTAAGGTCGCCTATTGGCGCGCCTGATGCTGCCGCGGCCGCTATCCCGTTAACTGCTACTCCGGAAGCCGTTCCGGCTAATTTGTCGCTTATCATAAAACCGGCTGCAAAGTATTCCAATAGATAAGCAAATATCCCTTGGATGATTAGCGATAGTATTATAGCCTTGGGAATAGTCTTCTCAGGATCCTTAGTCTCGGCGGACAATGCGGTGCAGCTTTCAAACCCGACCAATATAAGGATAGCCAGGGTTGATTGGACCAGAACGCCTTGAAGAGTATGCGGCTTTACCACATCCCA
>JAJRAX010000096.1 GCA_028679775.1 Methanothrix sp.
AGATGTGTGTCTTGCGGCTTCGCTGGTGCTGCTGACCACATCGCTGCTATGAACATAGCTTTTAGGGCTGAAGTCAGCCAGCCTATTGTGACGCAATTTTTTGTGCAGTCACAAGCCCCATCATTTAGAGTAGGGTAGTTTACTTCCTTTGCCATTCTTCTGCTAATGCCATTGCAGCGCCCTTGCAACGCTATTGCTTCTCCTTGGCAGCGCCTTCTATGCCCATTTGCGCATGTCTTTACTATTGATTTCCGTACAGGTCCTCAGCCACCTGAACCAGTCGCTCTCCCTTGACCTCTGCCCCATAGTCAGGCAGTATAATGATCTTCTTATCGCTGTAGCGGCTCTTCAGGTCTTTGATGTAAGACCCCTGAGAGGATGCCTTCTCTATGCAAAAGCGACAATTGCAGTCAGGGATGACGTGATTGATGACAATGGTGGAAACCACGACCCCATGCGACTGGACTGTGTCAATCAGGCGCCGTGTCTCCTCCACAGCCGCCTTTTCAGGGATGGTCACAGCAGTTATGCTGGAGACCTGTGGATCAAGAAGAGCATTTCGCATGGTCTCTGATTTCAGGCGCATGGCTCTCGCTTCAGTCACAATGCGCTCCCCAAATCCCGGCTCAAGCAGGTCGAGCACGCCCATCCATTTATTTCTCATTCCCAGCACCCGGCTGATGAAGCTGGTGGTGACAGAAGGCAGTTGCAGTAGCGGCAGGACCATAGCAGTTGGAGCCGAGTCCACAATCACCCATTTATATTTATTTTCAACGTAAATGTCGTTTAGCTTGTCCATGAATATGAGCTCTGAGACTCCAGGCATGTGGGCGAAGTCCTCAGGCCGAACCTCCACTTCAAAGAGGCCAAAGAGGGCTGAAAGAATGCTCTTGTACCTGCGAAAGAAGGCGCGAGCCTCTTCGCTGAGGTCTGGCTCATAAGCATAAAGATGCTCGCGTATCATCTTGGGACTGCTTCCCAGATTGATATCAAATATATCGGAGAGCGAATGGGCCGGGTCCATGGAAAAAGCCAGAGTATCTTCTCCCTGTCGGGCTTTCCAGATTGCTGAGGCCGCGGAGCAGACGCTCTTGCCTACGCCGCCCTTTCCGGCCACATAAATGAGCTTCATAGATTTACGCTTGCTGAGAAGGATTTTATGGTTTGCGCTCCAGTAAATATGGCAGAGGACTCCGCGTTCATCCCCACAGTGAACGGTGGGGTCTTCCCGCTTCGTCCTTCGCAATCCTGCAAGATAAAACAAAAGGTTTTTCTACTTCCAGTACATTTAAATTAAATTAATAAAAAAGGGGGCGAAAGGTATGACTGCAAAACTTGTTTTTATTGGCATGATTATCCTGTGTGGGACGGCTGCTTATGCATCTGCCAGCAGTCCGATCTCGTCAGCGGGCCAGTCCGGAGAGAAAACGGCAAGCCTGGACGTTCTGGGCAGCTTTCTGAATAACACTACAATCATTATTCCAGATGGTACTGATGTTGAAGTGGATATTGTGGGAAGCACGACCTCTGATCTTCAGATCGGCGATCAGCCTGAGCAAGACAGACCCGAAGATGAGGATAGCGATGGTTGCGGTTACTGCGGAGAGGAATTGTCCTACAGCACACCCTGGGACGATTTCTCCCGGCCACATTGCTATCCTTATAGCTCTTACATTCCCACAAGATACAACAAGGATTTCACCAAAAGCGAATCCGGACATCTTGGGTCCGGGCGATAATAGATGATTAGGATGTGAAATCCTCTTTTAAATTTTTTAAGATATTTCTTTTGAAATATACTGATATCGAATCTTATCGATCCGAAAGATTTTTCTACTTTAAGTATATATAAAAGATTGGTTAAATATGAAATTTATTGGAGGCGAAAAAGTGTTGAGAGCGTTTATTCTATTGGCGGCAGTGCTGCTGGTGTCATCCTCCTCAGCCTGGGCGCTGGGAGGAAGCGGATCGGTGGTTGTTGATATCGTGGGAAGCAAAACCGACAATACCAATGTCATGTCCTCAGGCACGGAAAAGATAGAGCTGGAGGTTATCGGCAGTGAAGCCGTCAATACCACCATCGGCTCGCCTGAGAAAACAGATTTCCACAGGCATTCCTGCTGCGATGAGGGACATGAAGAAAAGGACAGCTATACGGATTCTAACGGAGATCGGGGCAGCGACAATCCCTGGGATGGAATGCACCTGGGAGTAGACGCCTGGTACAATACCTTCTGGTACAGAGACGATATCAACACCCCCAAGTGGCCGCAGTTTTAGGATTGTCGGGCGCAGGGGCAGAGAATCCCTGCCTTTTCAAAGGCGGGATGAATCGTGCCCCGCCCAGATTACTTTCACTCTGTGGCATAACTATAAATTGCTCCGGATCTATTCTGTGTTGCTTGGTTTGCTGCCAGCAGTTGAAAAGACTCAAGCAGCGCGCACAAAACCACAAAACAATTGGCATGGGATCACATGCCATCGGTTGAAAGGCCGTAGATGCCCCCGAATTCATTCGCGGGAGTGGTCACCTGAGACCATTTATAATCTTTTGGTCATGATCAAAGATAAGCTCAGGCAAAGCGAACTGCATGACAAAAAATGAGATCCTCTTCGCCTCTGCTCAGACCCTCAAGCCAATCACGGAGGTCCGGCTCAATGTCCGTCTGTCAAACCCATCTCTCAGACCCATCTCTCAAGCCTAGCTCTCACTGCGATCTTCATCCAGCAGGCCTTCCCTCTTTAAGGCCCCGCGACCTGCCAGGCGGTAGGCTTCCCCGAGCAGGTCTGTGAGATTGCTCTTGCCTATTTTGAAGGGAGAAGAGCCCAGCCGTTTCAAGATGGCATTTTTCACCTCAGGAGGGCGGGGATTGATCTGCAGTTCCAACGCGTCCTTTCCCATCTGCCAGTACGAGTCCAGGCACTCCTCCAGGGGTCTGACGGAATCGGCAGAGGATGCAGCTTGAGCTGCCGGCAAGCAGCCTGGCATGGCACCCGTTTTTTGCATCTCTTCCTGTATCGCCCCCTGACATCGCAGGGCGCGCAGCTCTTCCATCAGCTCATCTTTGCCCTTGCCCCGCAGCTTGAAGATAAGAAACGGATCTCTGTCAAACTCCTCTGCCAGAAGAAAGTATACTGCAGCAATGTGCTTGCAGGGATTGGACCAGTCCGGACAGGTGCAATTGGTTTCAAGGTCAGACCCATCCCTGGGAAAAAGGGACAGTCCGGAAACTGAAAATGCCTCTTCGATATTTTCAGGCATCTGCCCTGACAGCAGATGAGCGGAAAATGCCGCCTTCTCTGCCATGACTTTCAATGCCTTCTCCCATTCTTCATTGGTGAGGGGCTCTAATTCAATTGTGACCTTATAGGGCTGGGAGAACGTGCCCTGAACCTTCGCCTTTACTGAGCCTTCCTTGACATCGATGCCGATCA
>JAJRAX010000097.1 GCA_028679775.1 Methanothrix sp.
GGACAGACTTAAAATCACTCTTTTTCAATTTGCTGGAGATAGATATTATTTTCTTTGTCCAGGCTTGTCCAATTTTGATATTAGCCCATTCGCGATCGAAAAGCTTGAGGCCTGCTAAGACATTCGTTCCACCGTTTTTATAGAGATTTTCAGCTTGGGAAAGGACCGTCGAGTAATGATTGGCATGTTTGTACTGGGCATCGGCAAGTTCTTCTTGGTCAAGGCAAGATTCTGCAAAGAGACGGGCCAAATCATGAAGCTTGTATCGCCCATCCTCTGAATCCGTCATTGGAATAAAGTCTACCAGGCTCCACCGGACCAGATCGCTTAGAGCCTCTGCGGATGCGTCAGGATACATCTTTAAAACTGCAGTCGCAGCTTCTCGATCGAAATCCTCCGGAAAGACTGATAGACGTCGCCATTGCTTTTTTCTTCCGGGAGTGAGCAGATCGTAGCTGAGGCTGAAGGAACCCTCTACTAATTTGAGCAGTGCTATTTTGTCCGTCAGACGTCTTTCGTACTCAGGAACGCTCAAATTCCGTTTTTCAGCTATGGCGCTGGCAGCGTTACGTAGCGCTATTGGAAGATAGCCGCATCGCTCTGCCAGCCCTTCGGCGCGGTTACCAATGCGTGGTGCAATTTCGAGAAGAAGCTCGCACGCCTTATCTGGAGGCAAAATGTCCAGATCTTTTTCCGCCAAACCAGGCAAAGCAAACTTAATTCTTGATGTGATCAAAAGGAAAGAGCCATCATGCGGGATCAGTGGTTCTACTTGCTCCCTGCTTGCAGCGTTGTCCAACAGCAAGAGAACACGTTTTCCAGCCAAAACAGAGTGATACAAACCTCTCAGTTCATTCGTGTTTTCAGGCAGGCGATCAGCAGGCTGGTAGGCTCGAATGACCTGGGCCATGGCCTCTTCTGGCGTCAGGGGCAGCAGTTCAGGATTATTGCTTGTCCCCCGCATATCTACGAAGATCTGGCCTTCGGGAAATTGGCTCTTGATTTTTTCAGCCAGGACCAGAGCCAATGCGGTCTTGCCGATGCCACCCATGCCTCGCAGGCCGGTGATGGTTGCACCTTTCTTGAAGTTGGAGAGGATGTCTTTGATTTCATCCTCACGCCCTTTGAAGTCACGTGGAGGCGGCGGGATTTGATGAGGGATATACTTGATTGGTGTGGTTTCTTCCTTGGAATGAGTTGCTTTTGGCTCAGATCCAAACAGGGTAAACTCGCGCTTTCCGTTATCGCAAGAATCGATATCTTCTAACCATTTGCCCCTAGGATCGCTCCAGCGACGCAAGAAGACTACTCCCTTTCCAGCATCAAAATCCAGATGGACTAAATTGTATGAGTTTGCATATCGGGGATTTTCAGACATCCGACGATTGTAAGATGCCCCTGCCGGAATAATGACGCAGTCACCAGATGTACCGCTCGTTATCTCTACTTTTGGCTTGTGTTGGTGTCCTCGCAAAATGAAATCGCAACCCTGTCGCAGAAGAGTTTCAATTCTGTCGCAATCAAATTCTGTCAGCCAATCGAAGGGATGATGCAGGACTGCAATTTTTAAATTGGACCCGGAAATTTCTTCCAGAGAGCTATGAATCTGTGGCTCGCCTACGATGACAAATCCTTTATCACCGATTCTATCTTTGTTTCGCCCGCACATCCAGGCAGAGTTCAGCCCAAGCAGTGCTATTTCTTTATCACCGGCATTCATCTTTCGAACATTTGCATAGTCCGGTTTCTCCTGACCAGTATATTCCTGAACGAATGAAGAGAATGCTTGAAATGGTTCCAATAGATGAGATCTATTGACATCATCCGTCAGCCAATACTGAACAGGCTTCTCTAAGGACAGAGGCTTCGTTAAATCACGAGGAAGCAACTTAAACTGATTACGATTCAGATCATGATTTCCAGGAACAATGAATAGCTGTTTTGGATCCACTCCGCAGGCGTCCAGGAGCGGCTGGAAGAATTGTTCTTTTGCAGCCTGATATTCTTCTGCTTTTCCGCTAAAAGCCACGTCTCCGCTAAAAACCACAAAGTCAATTTTCTTAAGATCGTGATCGATTTGTTCTCTTTCCCGAATGTCTTTTAGCAGGGCGCGCAGAACTACTTGGCGATCGAAATCTTTGCCCTTCTGGTGCCAATCCGAAAGATGAAGCCAGGTAACTCCCGTCATCTTTTCCTCATGCCTCTTCTCTGATCCCTCATAATGATTGATGTGAATAGTCCGCGAGAATTTAAATTTGCCCGTAAAGACGCCGCAATCTTGGAGCGAGAAGATCAAAGCGAGAGCGCCTCACAAAGAAAATGCTTCCTCAGACCACAGCCAAAAAGAACATCGGAAAAAAGAGACCTTCAATTCCCGTTCAAGCCCGTGCCTTCCTCTACCCAGGCCTCCAGACGGGCTCTTTTCTGCCCATCCTTTCTACTGCGCCCTCTTCTGGCAGAATTTGATCCCAGGGCTTCAGGTGCAGTACGGCAGCTTCCGTCCTCGTCTGCACCTTTGCAGAGGGCAAGTACCTCTCCCAAGCGGTCCAGTCTCTGTTTTTCATTTACCTATCACCCTAAAACTATTGATGCTCCCTTTTACTTAGCTATTTTTGAGAATTGTTCATAATTATTCATATCATACTGATTCATAAAGACTCATAACATTTCATAACAGATTTTTAATGCGACAGCCATAGAAAAGGGAAGAACAAAAGACCTGATGGCATTGCGTAAAGATGCAACGCTAAAAGAATGCTCAGATCTTGTCCGCTCCCCCCAGCTCTTTCTCCTTTTTCACGAGACCTCCGTAGGCCACCCCTGCCTCGGTGAGCACGATTTTCTCCCCCTCCAGCTCAATCAGCCCCGCCAGCTCCAGCCTGTGCAGGTGGTAGTCCAGCATCTTGCCTCCAGCGGGAGCAATCTCTGGCACGCTCAGGACCCCCTGGTTCATGAGGATGATCATATTCCTCCTAATCGGGCTCTCCAGGGCGTGATGAACTGCCGCCATCTCCTCTGGAGAGACCGGCTTGGCCTTCTTTCCGAACTCCATTTTCTCCTCACCTCTGGGTCAGGCCTATTCCTGCTACAGTCGTAGCTGAGAATGCAGGAAGCTCAAACCTGGTTCGCTTGAGGGTGGGATCTCCGTACATGCATAGCTGCATGGCTTCCCTTCTCATGTCGTCACTCCTTCGAAGCACTCTCTCTCATCAGCTCGAACAGCTCGGCGCTCTTATCGCACTCCTCGCACACTCCGTACGGAGGAGGGGCATAGCACAGCCCGCAGGTGGGGGCATCGTCAGCGCAGGCGTCGCCAAGACCAATCGGCGGAGCAAAACAGCACTGTGTGGACAGCCGTATCTCTGGAATCATGCCAAAGCCTCCTGACTGCGAATCTCGTACCAGAAGCTGCCCGCCACGCTGACCACAGCAGGCACAGGCAGGACAGCCGGGCCGCCTAGAAGGATGATGTAGCAGGGCCCGGTCCGACCGGAGATCGTATGCAGCATCTCTCTGATCTCCTCCCAGTCTTCAGAATCGCTCAACCGGACTCCGTATCGACTCCGGCAGTCCTCTGAATCCAGGACCACGTAGCTCGCCGAAAGTCCATCCTTCCGGCTCACGACCTACGCATATCGGGAGACTGCTTCATCCAGCACCTTCGGGTCCTCCACAGGCTTGAATTCGACACAGTCCGCGCCTACTACGTTGTTGCCCAATCCAAGTTCGACTTTGCGGGGTAACATGGTACAGGCAACTGACTTGTATTCCCGACCAAGCGAGTCTGAAGGTTAACGGTTAGGCAGAAATAGGCATGAAATTAGATATAGTTGATCTAGGCGGAGCGAA
>JAJRAX010000098.1 GCA_028679775.1 Methanothrix sp.
AAATAGGCATGAAATTAGATATAGTTGATCTACGCGGAGCGAAAGTAATGAAAGGGGTACGATTCATCCCATCCCCTGAAGGAGATGGGTCTTCTCTACCCCTTTACCCCAACGTTATAAATTAGAGCATTCTTTTTCGATGCCAGATTCCTGGATCAATGTGTTCTGTTTCATGTCATCCTCGCCAGCTCTTCTTTCAAAGCATCCTCCATCTCCGGGCAGAATCCGTGCCTGCTACATCCTACCGAGTGCATTCTCTTAGGCTGCAGTCCAAGGCAATAGGTCTGCTCTGCTAATTGGTATGGTATGACTGTATCATTTCGGGAATGGATCATTACCAGTGGTCTTGGAGGTATCAGGTTCAGGTAGCTCTCCGGGTCGATAGACCGGTAGAAGCGAGCTGCCTGCTTGTCCACATCTCCTCCAGCCGAGGCTATTCTTAGATCCGTTCCATAACCGCAGGTGCTTATGGCCAGGACGCCCCTGCAAGCATCGTCCAGAGCAGAGGCAATGATTGCAAACCGCCCTCCATTGCTCTCTCCTGCATAGATGATCCGCTCCGGATCTACCTCAGGCTGGCGACGCAGTATCTCAGCTCCAGCCAGAGCATCGTAGACCATCTTGTGCTCGGTTGGCTCCTCGCCCTTCAAGAACATCTGCAAATCGCCTTGGGGATCTATGCCCCCCAGATTTCTCTGGTCCAGGGTAATGCTTGCATATCCCAGATCGGCCAGGTGTCTGGCCAGCCCTTGCTCCGCTTCTTTGCTGACAGTGGCTCCGGGCAGGAGCACTATTCCGGGAATGCTTTCATTGCTGTTCCCATTCCCATGAGCATTCGTCCTATTCAGTGGAATTCTCAGGAGAGCAGACATCAGCGTCATCCTGCTATCGAACCGGACCAGCGATACAGTGCTGTTGCCATCAATCCAGGACAGGCTGATGTTGTATTGAGGTGTGGCAATTTGATACTCCAAAATTCCATCCTCCGATACTGCCCATCCATCTCCGCTGACGACTCCAGGCGCAGTGCCGGAAACCATGTCGTAATGTGTACCGGAAAAAAAGTGCCATCCCATGAGCAGAGCTACGGCGCAGACAGCCAACATCAATGCTGCGCCTTTCATGCGCCTCTGCATCTACTCATTCACCTCTTCAAATGGATGGCTTCCATTCCTCATCAGTCATTTTGGTCAGGGTGCCGTTTTTGTTCAGCTCGTAGCCTGCGGGAATAGTCCCCCAGCTCCACAGGTCCGATTTGGAGCTGCCGCTCTGGTTGCTACTCTCGGTCGCTATCTGGTTGGCCTGGCTCTGGTTGATGCTGCTATTGGTCTCCGACAAGTTGTCCGGACTGGATGTTACGTTGGCTAGAATTGACATCCCGCTATCCTGGCTGATAGAAATTGGCTCCAGCGAGCTGCAGCTGCATGTTAGGGCAATTAAGGCCAAAGCGGAAATTATGATATTTCTCATTTTATATCTCCTCTAATTGAATGCCGTCCTTCTGAGCTAAAATAGTGATGGTACATGCCGCAAGGTGACTTCCTCCCATGTCCCTGAAGGAGATGGGTCTTCTCTACCCCTTTACCCCAACGTTATAAAGATGCAGCCATCGTTCAGATGTACACTTCGCCTTTCTTTTCGAAATACTTCAGTAAAAAGTCCTTCGCCTGAAGGCTCTCCTTATCGTCCGAGAGGCCATCCATCAGTCTCTCCAGATAGCCGGACTCTTTTATTGAGGCAATGGTGAAGGGAAAGTTGATATCAAAAATCCAGCTCAAGTACATCAACCTCATGTCTTCGAACGTCCTCATTCCTGGCATCCTCACCATTCTTTCCTGCATCACGTCCGAGATCACATCTGGTGAGAGCCTTGGTTCATCAATCATCCCGAAGTCCATAGCTTGATTGGGCTGCTCTTCTCTCTTATTAAAGTGCTCAAGGACAACGCCTAAAATATCCAGCTTGTCGGCATCCCTGATCAATCTTGAATAGAGCAAGAAGTCGGCGCTATCTGAGTCCGGGAGATGGTACTTGTTGTGGTACCAGATGCATCTTCGAATCAGGTTCCTTTCTCGGATGGGAAGGCATGAGAGGACACCGGAGCTATTAATGGCCTGAATGGCGATTTTAGAATGATCTGCAGAAATCCTGTCATTGAATGTGCCGTAGACCCTCAGCTGCTCGAATCGGCCCACATCGTGAAAGAGAGCTATGACCTCGGCGAGAGCCAGATCTATGCACCTAATTCCAATGGTCCCGGCTATTCGTTTAATGTTTTCGCAGACACGATATGTGTGCTGCAGCTTGAGGTCAATGTTCCTTTCGACCTCTTCATCCGGGCAGTGAAAGCCAGCCGCATAATCTTCAAACCACTTGCGGCAGAGTGAGAATTGCTTGCTATCCATTCTCTCTTTTTAGAGCAAATTTCATGTCCGAGCTGTCCACTTCCCAGGGCCCAAGATTCTCATCCTTCAAAAATCCCATGGAGAGCCACAGCCCACCCGGAAATGTGCATTCCCCCGGATGATCCTCATTGAATTTGCAGAATAGATCATAGATAGCATGCCACCCTTCTCTTCCTATGCGCGGCCTGCCATCCATTACATATTCCACGTCAGCCCAGTTGGCAACCGCCATATCAAATAGAGCGATGAGCACATCGCACTCCTTTGCGCAGGAGGAAAAGACAGCCCTTACCTTTTCCTGGCTGAAGATGGATTTCATGATAAAATTGAAATCAGGATCAGTGATGCGCTCCGTGCGCATCCCCGTGCGCGCCGTGGGGCGCAGCATCGGATCCCGCCTTGACTGCCAGGAAATCCTTATCAAGATATGCCTGATGTGCCAGATCCAGGCACTCCTTGCAGATATTGAACATTTCGTCCTTGGGGCCTTTAAGAGTGGCCAAATTGAGCTTGACTGGGACCGTCTCCTTCTCAACAAGACACAGCGCGCACTTCATTTAATTCACCAAGGCATCGCTCTGATTCAAACGGTTATAAGCATTTCCTTCCATTGTCTTCCATCAGCCGCCTCCGTTCCAGCGCCGGAACAGGTCGTTGTCCACACCGAGCAGGTCCAGGACCCGTCCAACCAGCACATCCACCAGGTCATCCAGATTCTTTGGCCGTGAGTAGAATGCCGGGCAGGCCGGCAGGATGACCGCGCCAGCTTCCGCAGCAGCGACCATATTTCTTAACTGCACAAGGCTCAGTGGCGTCTCCCTAGTCACCATTATAAGGCGTCTCTTTTCTTTGAGGCAGACGTCAGCCGCGCGGGCGATGAGCGTGTCAGATGAGCCGCAGGCTACGGCGGAAAGCGTTCCCATGCTGCAAGGTATAATGACCATGGCGTCGAAGAGATGCGAGCCGCTGGCAAACGGCGCGGCAAAGTCGCGGGGCTGGTAGACATGGTCGGCCAGCTCTTCTACGTCTTTCTTGAGCTGGTCAGTCTCAACCTCAATGATCTTGGCTGCCGAGTCGGTTATCACAAGATGGGTGGTGCAGCCCTTCTGTCGCAGCACCTGCAGGAGGCGAATGCCATACTGCACACCGGATGCTCCGCTTATGCCTACAATGATTTCCACATAGATCCCCTCAACTGATTTTTAATTTTTGATCATGTTTTTTTTCGGTCATCTCCTCCATCCTCAGTTTCAGGAGAAGCTCCCGAAAAGCCTCCTCATCCGATCTGTCCGGCAGAGGGCTCTTCAGATATGCTTCCTCCAATTGCTTCATCCTCTCCATGACTTCTTCGGATGACGGAACATGCAAGACTGGAGCAAAACAGATCCTGCCCTCTGAGAGAAGCTTTATTCCGAAATTTATGGTCCTCAGGGCCGTCCTGTAGCCTTTGCCGGGAATTTTGGGCTTTTTTTCAGGTGTCTCTTCAGACTTGATTTGGCTTTCCGCCATCCCTTTTATGGAGAGATATGTCTGCCGGCTGAGGTTGGACTGCACCAGATCCGATAGCTTTTCCTGAACCCTTGAGGGCTTGATGACCAGTGGACTTGTAGCATACCAGATGGCATTGATGTTTCCCTTGATGAGCTGATCTATGAGGTGCCCAATCTCCCAGCCCAGCGTATC
>JAJRAX010000099.1 GCA_028679775.1 Methanothrix sp.
ATGCGTCTGCTGCCACGGGAGCTAGCACTCTCTGCAACCTCATGAGCAACTTCTTCCTGCGGGCTCTTGATGAGAAGTACAGTGTGCCATTCACCGAGCCGCCCATGCCTGTGGGAATCGAGTTTACAGGCTGGTGGCTTCGAGACGTGGCCAGGCTCTTCGGCAAGGAGAAAGAGATGGAAAAGGTGATAGCAGAGGAGGAGGCCAGGGTGCAGCCTCTGCTGAACGAGATCCGAAAGAAGGTCGAAGGAAAGAGGTTTTACGTGGGATTCAATTTGGCCCGGTCGGTGGGCATTCAGAGCCTGCTGCAGGAATTGGGCATGGAGACGGCGGTCACCACCGGATTTGAGTACAGCGATGATTACGGCCAGGCACCTTTGGAAAACCTCGCCCGCCGCAGCAAGAATTTCCTGGTTCAGATCGGCAACTTCCAGCAGTTCGAGTGGACCAATCTGTTCCACAGCGAGAAGCCCGACATTCTGGTGGGCGGCCAGGAGCACAGCGGCTGGGCGCTAAGAGACGGCATCCCGGTGACTGCAGTTTTGCCGGATACATTCTACATCGGCTACGATGGAGCATTGACATTTGCCAGGGATATCGCCAAGAGCCTGAGAAACCCATCCTATGCCAATAACATCTCTCAGAGGGTAAAACAGCCCTACAAGGAGAGCTGGTACTCCGAAAATCCCTTCAAGTACATCGTAGAAGGTGAGGGCCAATGACCCTCTCTGAGGAGCCCAGAGCCACCTGCGCTTTAGGCGGGGCTCTGAGCCTGATCAGCTCGATTCATAGAGCTGTTCCCATAATTCATGCTGGGCCGGGTTGCGGCTTCACTCTCACATTCGGCCAGAACATAGCCAATGGCTATCAGTACATCGGCTATGCCAGCGGGTTTGCCGCTCCATCTACCAACACACTGGAAAGGCACGTTGTATTCGGCGGCGAGAATCGTCTGCGTGAGCAGATCAGGACTACTCTGGAGCTGATGGACGCCGACCTCTTCTTTGTGGTCTCCGGGTGCACAGCCGGGCTCATAGGTGACGATGTCCGGTCCATTGTTGGAGAGTTTGCAGGATCGGAAAAGCCGGTTATATTCTCAGAGACCTCCGGGTTTAAGGGAAACACCTATCGCGGCTATGATCTGGCCCTGCGTTCTCTGGCGGACCAGGTGACAATACCCGCCGAGAAGAAGACCAGAGGCCTCGTCAATCTACTAGGAGTCGTTCCCAGCCAGGACGCCTTCTGGCAGGGAGACATCAATGAGATCGTGAGGCTCTTGAACCGGATCGGGGTAGATGTCAACTTATCCGGAAACGGCGACAGCATCGAAAAGGTCAGAGGGGCAGCCGAGGCAGAACTGAATATTCTCCTATCCCAGCATACCGGCCAGCTTGCTGCCGAACTGTTCCGGGAGAAGTACCAGGTGCCCTACATCAAACAAACGCTGCCGATCGGCAGAGAGACGAGCGCGTTCCTGCGGGCGGTGGCGGAGGCGCTCGGCCTGGATAAAGAGCGTGTCGAGTCTGTGATTGCAGAGGAGGAAGCAGAGCTGTGGAAATATCTGATTCAGTTCTCAGAGGCTTATGTCTTCCTGCTGATCAATAAGGAGTTTGATGTGATCAGCGACTCCAACTATGCCATCGGTCTCACCAAATTCCTGACCAACGACCTGGGACTGTTTCCGAAACTCATAGCTGTAACCGACAGTCCTGAAGAAGGCCTGCGCCCTGAGATTGAGGGCAAGATCAGAGAGCTGAACTACGGGATATCTCCGTTGGTGATCTTTGAGGAGGACAGCTACAGGATCTGGGAGGAGATCGCCAGGGATCCGCCCCAGTTGGTCTTCGGCAGCTCCATCGATCGGGCGCCGGCCAAAAAGGAAAAGGCCCTGCTGTTTCCTGTGTCCTATCCGCTCTTCGATCAGACGGTGCTCTCCAAAGGTTACTCAGGCTACCGTGGAGCTGTGCGGCTGGTGGAGGATCTGGGAACGGCCCTCTTGACGAGCATTTGAAATGAGAATTGGCTACCTGACCACTCTGTATCATACCAGCTTTATCCTGAGAGCCTCCGGCAAGCTTGACGACCTAGGAATTTATGCCGAATGGAAGCTATTTCCTAATGGTCCGGCCATGATGGATGCTTTCTGGAGAAAGGAACTGGATTTGGGTTATGTCGGCCTTCCTCCGGCAATGATTGGCATAGACCGGGGCCTGAAGATCAAATGCATTGCTGGCGGGCATGTGGAGGGCACTGTGCTCATCGGCGGCAGCGGATTTGAGCCCAAAGAGATCGCAGAGGAGGCTTTGGCCCAGTTTAGAGGATTGACCATCGGCACACCGAAAAGGGGATCGATACACGATGTCATCCTGCGAAAACTCATCAGCAATGTGCATCTGGATAATGACATCGTCATCAAGAACTTTGATTGGGCGGATTTTATCCTGGATGCCATGCTGGACGGAGAGGTCGATGGCGGCTGCGGTACGCCTCCTCTGGCCGTCCTGGCCAGCCGGCAAGGCGCAAGGATCCTCCTGCCGGCGGACAGGACCTGGCCGTTTAACCCCAGCTATGGCATCGTCGCCTCTGAAAGCTTGATTGGTGAGTCACCATCCCTGCTGGAAGATTTCCTGAAGCTGCATGAGGACGCCTGCAACTTGATCCGAACCAGACCGGAGGAGGCAGCCATGCTCATAAATAAGATTGTCCCAATAATCGATATGAGCTTTGCCCTGAAGGTTTTTCGTGTGTCTGCCAAATACTGTGCCAGCCTTCCGGCAGAGTACATAGATTCGAGCCTTGCTTTTGTGCCTGCTTTAAAGGAGATGGGGTATCTGTCCAGGAATTTGGGGAAGGAAGATATTTTCGACACCAATGCCATAGAACGGGTCCATCCAGAAAGGCATCATTACCTTGTCGGACAGGAATAAACAGCCTAGGGCTCTTCGCTATTTCTTATGGCTAACCTGAGGTTACTTTAGCTTTTAAATTCTTGGTTAGTCGCTCTGCGCGTACTCTGTGAGATTTGTGGCAGAATGGGCCGCAGACCGGTTACGAACTGCCACCATAGGGTCACAGAGTACATAGAGGACTCACAGAGTATGCAAATAGCGAGGAACCAAGTAATTGATTGAGAAAATCGGTTTCTGCCTCCTGCTGAGGAGGCCTGCAGATCGAGCCCAGATAATCGGGCCCGATCTTTTGGCTTTGGAGAATAATTCAGCCCTTGACGGTACATGACACTCTGAACCTTTTGGCGAACTGCGCATTCATTTACTCTGCCACCACCTCCAGGGTTTCCGGGTTCAGTCCATAGAGGCTCTGGCGCGCATCCTGGAAATAGAAGCGCTCTTGAAGGACATGTTGTTCCTTCAACCGGTTCAGTGCATACCTTACGGTCCTCGGCGGAAGATAGGTCTTGGCGACGATATCTTTTTGCGTCAGAAGGCTGCCTGATTCCAGCACTTTAAAGACAAGCTTTGCCGATGGTGGCAAGTGCTCTATCTTCGTGCCGGTCGATTCATTTTTGGTTTCAGCAAAGTC
>JAJRAX010000100.1 GCA_028679775.1 Methanothrix sp.
AAGAGAGGAATATCCCAAAAAGAGGTCTCCAGGATGCTGGGCATCACGCCCCCGGCTGTGTCCCAGTACGTCTCCAAGAAGAGAGGCTACAATATCGAATTTAGAGATGACATCCGTCAGGCCATAGCCGTGCTTGCAGATGACCTGATTGAGGTGAGAGTCAAAGGCCCGGATCTCGTGAATAGGATCTGTTCGATCTGCCGCATGCTGCAAGACGACGAGAATGCATGCATATCCACAAAGTGCAAGGGCCTTTGAACTGAATTTGTCCGCGATATGCTGGCAATCATCAATTGGCGACCAATATTGGCCATTTATAATTGGTATTCTGAATGAACCCATGCTGCAAGCTTGATGAGCTTAAGGAGAGGATCGCCGAAAAGGGACAGCTCCTCGTGGCCTATTCAGGAGGCGTTGACAGCAGTCTTCTAGCGTTTGTCTCCTGCCAGGTCCTGGGAAAGTCCGCAATAGCCGTCATCCTGAAGAGCGAGGTTCTGCCCAAAAGCGAGCTGCTTCAGGCAGTGTCTCTTGCAAAGTCCCTGGGGCTGAACTGTTTGGTGGCAGAGTTTCCCATCCTGAAGGAGGAGCATTTCAGACAAAATCCGGCAAAGCGCTGCTACCTCTGCAAGAAATCGTCTGCTGCGCTTTTAAAGAGCATTGCCGCCGCAAAGGGCATATCTTGCATAGCGGACGGCGTCAACCTCTCTGACTACGAGGACTACCGGCCGGGGATTGCCGCATGCGATGAGGAAGGAATCTGGCATCCTTTTGTTGATGCAAAGATCAATAAGGAGGACATTCGGGTTTTAGCCAAAAGTCTCGGCCTGTCGGTCTGGAACAAGCCTTCTTCGGCCTGTCTTGCCTCCCGAATTGCCTATGGCGAGCCGATCACTGAGGATCGCCTGCATATGATCGAAGAGGCGGAGGAGTTCATCAGAGGCCTGGGCTTCAGGCAAGAACGAGTTCGAGTGCAGGGTCGTACCGCTCGAATTGAGATGCTAAAGCAGGATATGAAACATGCAATTGATGCAGGCGATGAGATCGTAAAAGCTCTCAAAGCAATCGGATTTGACTATGTCGCCTTGGATCTGCAGGGATACCGCAGCGGAAGCATGAACGAGGTTTTATGGACGAGAGAGAGATAAGAAAGGACTTTCCCATATTGAGCGAGATCATCTACCTGGACAGCGCCTCAACTAGTTTGACCCCTGAGCCTGTTCTGGAGTCGGTCCAAAGCTACTATAGAAGCTTTAAGGCCAACGTGGGCCGCGGCGTCTACCGCACAGCACAGCTTGCCGATCAGCTTTACCGCGCTGCTCACCTGAAGGCTGCAAACCTCGTGGGCGGGGCTGCGCCTGAGGGCATGACAGTCTTTACCAGGAACACAACGGAGTCCATCAACATCGTCGCCCGTGGCCTGAAATGGAAGAGAGGCGATCGCGTCGTCACCACCCTCATCGAGCACCATTCCAACATCCTACCCTGGATTAGGCTGAGGGAGATGGGAGTCGAGCTGCAGGTCGTAAAACCGGACCGAAGCGGACGACTCGACCTGGCAGACCTTGAAAAGGCCATAAAGAAGGGCACCCGTCTGGTGGCGGCAAGCCAGTTATCCAATGCGCTCGGAACGGTCCTTCCCGTGAAGGAGATAGGCAAGATCTGCCGGGACCATGATGTCGCTTTCCTGGTTGACGGAGCCCAGTCAGTCCCTCATATGCCAGTTGACGTGCGGGAAATTGGCTGCGATTTTCTCTGCTTCTCAGGGCACAAGATGCTCGCTCCAACTGGCTCAGGAGTTCTCTGGATGAAAAACGAGGTGCCTGTCGAGCCCTTACTGGTCGGAGGCGGCATGGTCCAGGATGTCGGCAATGATCGCGATGAATTCAGCTATGAGGTCAAGCCCGGCTATGAGGGCTATGAAGCCGGCACTCCCGACATATCCGCGGGCATTGGTCTTGGGTCTGCTGTGGACTATCTGGCACGTGTTGGTGTCGATGAGATCCACCAGCATGAGCAGAGGCTCACAGCCAGGTTGCTGGATGGATTGGAGGGGATCAAGGGCGTAGAGGTCTACGGACCGAAGACCGGATCAGGCCAGGAGGAGCGCGGTGGTGTGGTCTCCTTTGCGGTGGAGGGACTGCTGCCTCACGAGGTCGCCATGATACTCGATCAAGCTTCAAACATCTCAGTTCGCTCCGGGCATCACTGTTGCATTCCCCTCATGAAGCACCTGGGTCTGAAATATGGCACCGTGAGAGCTTCGGTTTACCTTTATAATACGTCAGAGGAGATAGACAAGCTCCTGGCGGCCCTGGAGCAGATTGCCAGGATGGTCTAGTAAGAGTGGCTGAACGTGATCGAACGGGAGATAAAACGATGATCAGGGATTACAATTGCATAAGGATGGACGGGGACATCTGGGAGGAGGCAGCCTGTCAGGTGGTAGAAGAGGTCCCTCTCTCCATATTCATCAATGGCCGGCATTTTGCAACAGCCATGATAAGTCCTCAGTTGAGGGCGGAGTTCGTTACCGGGCACTTATATTCCGAGCGGATCATCGCTCTCAAGAATGAGATTGAATCTCTGGAGATCGAGGGCAATGTTGCCCGGGCCATAGTCGCCAATCCCATGCGGGCCATAGTCCCGAGAAGGCCGATAGTGAGCGGCTGCGGCGGCATAGCCTCATTTCTGGACGAGTCCAAGCTTCCTCTGATAAGATCCGGCCTGCTGATCGACAAGATTCAGGCCAAAGAGGCAATGAATTCCATCTCTCTTTCTGAGATTCACATAGCGACTGGTGGGGTCCATTCAGTGGGCATATTTGGCGTTGGTGCGCCGATCATCATCGAGGATATCGGCAGGCACAATGCTCTCGACAAGGCCATCGGATGCGCTCTCATGCACCGGCAGGACTATGATTTTTCCCGGACTTATGCAGCCTGCACTGGTCGGGTCTCTTCAGACATGGCCCTCAAGTGTTCGGTGGCCGGAATTCCAATAGTCGTCTCCCGAGGTGCCACGACAAGCTTGGCCATATCGATAGCCGAGAGGACGGGGCTGTGCATCATAGGATTTCTGCGGGGAAAGAGGCTGTCCGTCTACACCCATCGGGAGAGATTTCAGCTTTGATCTGCAGCAAATGCAGTAAAAGGGCAATACTCACCCAGCGATACACCGGTCTGCACCTCTGCCAGGACCACTTCATCCAGGATTTTGAAGGGCGCGTTAGGGGGACGATTGAAGCAAATGATATGGTCCGAGACGGCGAGCGGATAGCTGTAGCCGTGAGCGGTGGAAAAGACAGCACCGCGCTGCTTTTCTCTATGCATAAAATCCTCTCCGGAAGGGATGTAGAGCTTGTGGCAATCACAGTGGACGAGGGGATCGCCGGCTACAGAGACGACACTATCAAGGCTGCGAGATCCATTGCCGGGCAGCTGGGAGTCGAGCAGCACGTCGTATCATTCCGGGAAGAGTACGGCTATAACCTGGACGAGATGGTTGTGGGCAAAAGGGAGGCTCCCTGTACCTTCTGCGGAGTCTTTAGAAAGCATGCCCTCAACCGGGCAGCGAAGCATTTGGGCGCAGATCGGGTCGCTACAGGGCACAATCTCGACGACGAGGCCCAGTCTGTGATGATGAACTACCTGAAGGGCGACCTCGAGAGGCTGATGCGCTTGCAGCCGCGTCGGACCCAGAGAGGGCTAGTGCCCCGCATCAAGCCGCTACGCGCAATGCCTGAGAAGGAGATTGCCATTTACTGCATGGTAAACGGAGTCTTCACAGAGTCGCCGGAGTGCCCCTATGCCGACCTCTCCCTGAGGGCGG
>JAJRAX010000101.1 GCA_028679775.1 Methanothrix sp.
ATCTCAGAGAGCATGAAGATCCCGGTAACCGTGAAAGCCAAATCCGCATCCCTGCTTCTGCCTGCATTGATTGTGCTCATCATAATAGTCGCAGCCGGCGGATACATGTACAAGAAGAAGCAAAAGAAGACCTGATGAACATCAGGTCTCCACCTCCTTTTCGAGGAGATCGGAAATCGGGATGCAATGAGGCGAAATTGGATTGTCTAGAAAGGAGCTATTATGGACGAGATAATAGTATTATCAAGCTGGGAAGATCGTTTCTGGGCCTGGTTGATTGATGTTCTTCTTATGGGCATCCTCTGGCACGGAATTCTGATCGTACAAAAAATAGGTGCATCTAGCCTTAATGGCATATTTCTGCTCTCAGCTCTGTTGTTCATCTATTGGACAGCTTTAGAGGGTTACAGAGGTCAGTCTCTCGGCAAGATGATTCTCAATATCGTTGTAACGGGTCCTCTTGGAGAGAACATTCGGTTTAGAGACGCTGCTGTAGAGGCATTTGGAAAAGCATTTCTGCTTCCTCTTGACTGCCTGGTATGCTTGTGTGCTCTTCGAGAGAGGAGGCAGCGTCTATTCAACAAGATATCCAATACAATTGTCATCAACCTAAGAGGGTAGAAAGGATTAGCCGAATCGTGGTATAAATGGATAATATAAATTATATAAAAGATTCTTCAAATCAGGATATCAGAAGACACTTCGCAAACGCCTGCATCCAGTGGGCCAGGATCAGAGGATATAGCGACTCGACAGGTCTCTTAAGGGGATTGGTCACCCTGGCAAAGGAGCCAATGTCTCTGGATGAACTGGTACAGGAGACTGGCTACAGCAAGTCAACGGTAAGTTCGAATATGAACCTTCTGGAGAACCTGGGATTGGTCAAACGCATTGTGATACCAGGAGATAAACGGCATATTTATGAAACGATTACCAATCCAGAGATCATCATGGCTAACATGCTGGACACCATCGAAAAAGAGATCCGACTTTTTTCCGATGCTTTAGACAGAACCGAGAATGAACTGGTGACCAGGGTAGAGGAAACAGGATATTTGAGAGAGAGAGTTGCTGCGCTCAAGCATTTATGTGAACAGGGCAAAAATAGAATAGACATCTTGAGAAAGAAGCCATTGAATGAGGCGTATGAATCGTGTGAGTAACATATAGTTCAGGCATAAACTTTTCTTTGTGCATTTGTGGTAACTCGTCGCATGCTGATCACCACAAAGGCACAAAGAACGCAAGAACTGCTTTCGGCTTCAGCGCGACTTCAGTAACCCTTCTCTGTCCGGGTCATGTTGTTGTAGAACTTGAACTTGTCTTTATCCTTGTCCTGCATTAGGACATAACCGATCCTTCGGTCGTCCAGATGCTCTGCGTACTCTTCTTTGGCGTCATCCCGACATGAGGAGCAAGCGCCGCGGGGAATCGTCACGCAAAAGGCGCTGTTCAGAATTCCGTAGCCCCTCTGGGCGGAAGTATTTATGGTCATGTATCCGGCGCAGTCCGGACAGAGCCTGACTACCTCCTCCTGATTCTCGTTAATCATATCGGTATCGTAGAAGACGCGCCTCTTTCTTCGATAAAAGTCTCCTAAACCCTCCAGGGCCTCTTCTACAAGGTCGTCTCTTTGCTCCCAGATCTTCTGGACCTGGGAGACTGTATGCGCTATCTCTCGCTTCATCTCCTCAGACTGAACAAAGCGACCTGGCACAAAGTCCGGCTCCCTGACATGAGAATAATCAAGTCCTGCCATAGCCTGGATGATGCCCGTGTTCACATAAGGCAGAGCCGTCTCAACAGCGTATCCTCCCTCTAAAACGCACAGGTCCGGGGCGAGCTTCTCATTGAGCCTGGCATAACCGTTAGCAGAGACACGCATGTTGGCCAGAGGATCGGTGTAATGGTTGTCCTGGCCGGCTGAGTTCAGAATCAGGTCAGGCTTGAACTCATCGAGGACCGGCATGATGAGATTGTCAAGGACATAGTGAATTCCCTCGTCGGTCGTGCCGGGCGGAAGAGGAATGTTGAGAGTTCTCGCTAGCGCCTGCGGTCCGCCCATCTCGTTGACAAACCCTGAGCCAGGATAAAGAGTGTGGCCGTCCTGGTGGAAGGATATGCAGAGAACATCCGGATCATGCCAGAAGATCTCCTGGGTTCCGTCTCCGTGGTGCACGTCGGTATCGATAACGGCGATTTTCTTGTGTCCGTATTTGGTCCTCAGGTACTCGACCATGATGGCCATGTTGTTGATGTTGCAGAAACCCCGGTTGCCGTGAACCACTCGCATGCTGTGGTGGCCCGGAGGACGGACCAGAGCAAAGCCGTTTCTGATCTCGCCCTTCTCCAGGGCGTCGGCCAGGGTAAGCGTGCTTCCTGCGGCTATGAGGTGCGCCTCGGTCACCTGGCTTTCCACATCTGGAACGCAGAAATGGACCCGAGCTATATCCTTTTTCTCGGCCAGACGGGGTTTGTACTCCTCGATCGAGGGCAGGTCCATCAGCCCCTCCTCGAAGATCTGGTCACGAGTGTAGAGCAGCCGCTCCTCTCGCTCCGGGTGTGTAGGTGAGATGGCCCAGTCGAAGGCTGGGAAGAATATGAGCCCAGTCTTCCCGCTCTTGTTCTTGGATGACATCTTCAGCACCTCCCCCAGGAGGCGAGAAGGCCTGCAGGAATTTCCATTCGAACGTCAAGAAGCCTTCCTGCAGTTGACCAGCCTCGAATCATATTGAAGACCTCGCTGTAAGTAACCTCAGCTTCGCTTGCGTACTCGCTTATGCCCAGACGCGCCGCTCGTTCTGCCAATAGCCGTCTGGCCATTCTTTCTGCGTCATCGGGAGTCATCTTTCTGTCCGTTACCCTGCCGGAAATGCCCTCTTCCGCCACGTTGTATTCTCCTTTCTCAGTGTCGATGTGCAGGTTTAATGTGAGAGTCGGACGGGCAACAGCAGCTCCGATGGCGTTAGCAACCGGCGCATACTTGGGCACAACGGCTGTGGCGCCCAGACGGGCGGCAACCAGAGGCACGAGGGGTGGAGCGCCTCCGCCTACACCTACTACATTCTGGGCGGATATCGCCTCTTTGCTCATGATCTCCCAGATGCGGTAGGCTGGCTCCTGCTCCCATTCCTGAAACATCTCATTAACCTCAAGGACGATCTTGTCAACTACTGCATCTACTACCTTCTGGGCAGCCTGCTTGGAGTTGCATCCCAGCATATCTGCGACCATCTGCATGGCCCTCTCGGCCAGGACTGCGTCGCCGATCTTCGACATGCCGAGTACTCGCAGGGCGTCGGTAGGCGTCGGGCCTCTGCCGCCCATGCATAAGGGCGAGCCGTCTCTGTGCGGGCCGACAGCCAGGCTTCCGCCGTTGACTGTAACGGCGCTGTCTCCGCCGATGGCTACAGACTTGACTGCAAAGGCTCGGACGTGGGTGAGCAGAGATCCAACTCTAGCGCCCTTGGCTGAGAGAAGAGGCTTGCCTGAGAGGATGAGGGCAAGGTCTGTAGTAGTTCCGCCGATATCGACAACCACGGAGGTCTGGCTTGGCTCTGTCAAGGCCATCACTCCCATGATGCTGGCAGCAGGCCCGGAGAAGATGGTCTCCACAGGCATCTCAACAGATTTGTCCAGAGGCAGAGTGCCTCCGTCAGCCTTCAAAATGTAAACCGGTGCGGAGATCCTGCGCTCCTTGAGGGCTCTTGCCATGTCTGCAGCAAATTGAGCATAACGGTCCTTGGTGGCGGCAGTGAGAAGTGTGGTCGCCGCCCTCCTTGGGAAGTTGAGCTGGCCTGAGACCCTATGGCCAAGCTCGATCCTGGAGCCTGGCAGAGCCGAGGCCAGAATCTCTCCTGCCTTCAGCTCGTGTGAATGGTTCCTCTGGCAGAACTTGCCAACCACTGCCACTCGACTCTTGCCCTGTGCTCTAATTTTAGAGGCGGCCTCCTTGATCTGAGGCTCACGGAGCGCATCGATCTCTTTTCCCCGGAAGTCGATGGCACCGTCAAGGACGATGCTCTCGCCTAGAGCGTAGTCCTTGGGATTGGTTCCGGGCCCGGGGATGAGAACCAATGCCACTGGATCGGTCTTGCCTTCTGCAATCATATTCGTGATAAGAGTGGTGGAGAGGACCACTCTCTCGATCTTCTTCGTATCTATGCCCCGCACCAGCTCATCCAATGCCATGAGCATACAATTCAACAGGTTATCGTGGTCTGTCGGAACATAAGCGGTCTTTACCACAGCGTTGCCGTCCACGACAACGGCATCGGTGGTGGTGCCACCCACATCAATTCCTATAAGCATTTTCATTCGCCTTTCGAAATGTTGCTAGCAACAAGGATGTATATCGGGTTTGTGGTCTTTTTTCAGATCGGCAAAACAGATAATAACCTGAATGCAAATGACCACCTCAAAAGAGGAAGAAGAATGAAAAGAGAACAGATTCTCATTGAGGCTCTGCCTTACATTCGTGAGTTCTATGATTCAATCATGGTCTTCAAGATCGGCGGCTCGATCATGTCTGACCGCACAGTGCTCGAGGACTTCATCCAGGATGTGGTGCTCCTGCGCTACATAGGCATTCACCCCATCATCGTCCATGGCGGCGGCCCGGAGATCTCCCAGGCAATGGAGAAGTTCGGCAAGAAGGCCGAGTTCGTTGGAGGCCTACGCGTCACAGACAAGGAGACTTTAGGAATTGCACGGATGGTCCTTCTCGGCAACATCAATGCGGAGCTCGTAAACCTCATCGGCAAGTACGGAGGAAAGGGCATTGGCCTCTCTGGCCAGGACGGCATGTTCTTGATGGCGAAGAAGAAGCCGCTTCTCAAAGTTCAGGGAATGGAGCCCGTGGACCTCGGATTTGTGGGAGACGTGGCCAGGGTAGACCCGGAGATACTGATGATCATGGCAGGAAAGGGCTACATCCCTGTGATCTCGCCAATAGCAGCTGACGACCAAGGCAACAACCTCAATGTCAACGCCGACACCGTGGCCGGAGCAGTAGCAGTGGCCATGCGGGCCAAGAAGCTCTTCTCCATTACCGATGTGGAAGGCGTGCGCATGAAGCCTGACGACCCGAAGAGCGTAATCTCCGAGTTTCCGGCATCCGACTTCGACCGGCTGGTGGCCGAGGGCGTCATCAAGGGCGGAATGATTCCGAAGGTGGAGGCCTGCGTGCGCGTGGTGAAAGATGGTGTTGAGAAGGCTCACATCATCGACGGCAGAAAGCATCACGCCATCCTCCTGGAGCTTCTCACAGACGAGGGCGTGGGGACGATGATCAGAAGGAGCTGAAAGAGAGAAACAGAGAAACTGAGTTGATGAGGGCGTGATCGTGCCGGCCCTACCCGGATGGCTGACCTTCGGCGACAGCATTGAGGGGGCTATAGAAATGACGAAGGAGGCCATAGAGTTACGACTTCCTGAACAGGGCTCGATATTCCATCATCTGTGACTTCCTCCCATGCCCCTGAAGTGGCAGGGCTTCCTACGTCA
>JAJRAX010000102.1 GCA_028679775.1 Methanothrix sp.
GTACTTTCTTAACTGAATAATGTCTATACTATCTAATATATAAATAAGTGGGGTAGCGATGAGTCCAGATCTTGATCTTTAAAATTTTTTAGTGCTGGCAAAAAGATTGTCGCGATTACTGAAGAAGGTCGTGGTGATCACTTCATGCACCAACGACGCGGCCTTTTCAGGCGGCACGGACCAGGAATCCGACACAGACCTGCGAGAGAGAGCACTTTATACAAGATGGGTCAACGGTCGGGCAACTATCCCCTTGATGGTGGAGCGCATCGATGCTATCGCAGGAGTCCGGGAGGCTCATGTCGAGACTTTGGGCCAGGGTGACGCCCTTATCGTAATTGATGCCGAGGACGAGTTAATCAATGAAATAGATGGGCTCTTCGCTATTTGCTATGGCTAACCTGAGGATACTTTAGCTTTTGAGTTCTTGGTTAGTCGCTCTGTGCGTACTCTGTGAACTTTGTGGCGGACGCGCCGTTAGCCACTGGTTATAGCCAAATAATTACGGACTGCCACCACAGAGTCACAGAGCGCACAGAGGGCTCACAGAGATTACCCACTCAAAACAGCGAGGAACCAAAAAGTCTCCTAAACTATTTTGTTACAATTACTTACCCATGATCTCTGATCCGTCTAGCAGCAATTCTAGGTGGCGGCAGCTTTATGAGATTGCATAGACGAAATCCTGAAAAAAGCAATTAAGGCCAAGGGCCGGACAATGACCGAAAAATCCGTAGAAGCCAAAGGGATCTGCAAGATGTACAAGAGCTTGCTTGGCAGCTCCACCACAATTCTCGATAACATATCCCTGGATATCGAGGCTGGCGAGATCTTCGGGCTGCTTGGCCCCAACGGCTCCGGCAAGACCACGCTTATCTCCATATTTTCAACCCTCATCTATCCTGAAGCGGGAAGCCTCTTCATACTGGGAATGAATGCCAGGAGGGATAAGGGCGAGATAAGAAAAGTCATAAATATCAGCACCGCCAAGCCGAATTTTCCCTGGAGCCTTACCGTCAGAGAGAACCTGCGCCATTATGGCATGCTCTACGGCCTTTACGGTTCTGACCTCTCCAGGACAGTGGACGATCAGATCGAGGCCTTTGAGCTTGGCGATTTTCGAGATAAAAGGTTCGAGGACCTCTCCACCGGCATCAAGCAGCGCCTCTCCCTGGCCAAAGCGATGCTTAACCATCCCCGTCTGCTCTTCCTGGACGAGCCCACCACAGGCCTTGATCCTGACATTTCCATGAAAACCCGAATGCTGGTTAAGAGAATCCACGAGGAAGAGAACATTTCTGTGATTCTGTCCACCCACTACATGCCGGAAGCTGAGATGCTTTGCGATAGAATCGCCTTTCTGAGGAAGGGCAGGATCGTAGCCATGGACACGCCCCGCAATTTGAAGAAGCATCTATGCCTTGGAGAGAGGGTTGTGATCTCTTATCAGGGGCAGGCAGACACAGCCGCAATCGAGAAACTGCCGGGCATTTTGGGGCTGAAAGCACAGAAGGGCCGCGTGGAGATCTCGATTGACAGAGGCGAGGAGAGCTTAGACCAGATAATCAAGCTCTTTTCCGGTGCGAAGATCCTTGATATCGACATAAAAGAGCCCGACCTGGAGGATGTATTCATTGAACTGGCAAGGTGAACTGAACAAGTTCCTGGCTTCAGCCTACAAGAACTGGATCATCTCCAGGAGGAACATATTCACCATATTCGAGCTGTTCTTCTGGCCCATGATCAGCCTCCTATCAATCGGACTGCTCACGCGATTCCTGAAGATGGATGACTCGATGGTCTCATTTCTCCTGGTAGGTGCCATTGCTCTGACCATCCTGCAGGTTGCCCAGATCGATGTGGCCTACGTCCTTTTGTTTGACATGTGGTCCAAGAGCATCAAAAATACCTTCATAGCTCCTATCAAGAGCTATCATCTGGTCTTTGGAGCATTGCTGTTCGGGATACTACGAGGCAGCGTTGTCTTCATCATTCTGGTCACAGTCAGCCGTTATCTCTTCGGATTTGATTTCCTGGTTGGCGGACTGCTACCAGTCCTGATATTCCTGGCAGGAATCTATGCCATGGCCGCGGTAATTGGCATCGCAGTCTGCGTGTCCATTCTCACCTTCGGCCAGAAGGCAGATGTAGCTGCCTGGAGCTTGAGCGGTCTGATTCTGCTGGTGAGCGGAATTTACTATCCGATAGATGTACTACCTTCGATTCTGCAGACCCTGGCTAAGGCCATTCCTCTCACATACTTCCTGGAGTACTACAGGTCAATATTTATTCCCGGCCCGCATCATTTGATATGGGGTGCGTCTCTTGCAGCATTCTACCTCATCTTTGGCCTGATAATGTTAGATCGAGCCATCGAGAGAGCGAGGAAGACGGGCATCCTGTTGAGGCTCTCGGAGTAGGAGTAATTGACATGTTCCGGCGATTGAGGTGTTTGGATTGATTGAAGGGTTCTTGGGCAGCGTCCCCGTAGGAGACAGTCAGCCTGTGCGGCTGATGGGCGTCATCAACCTCAGCCGGGAATCTTTCTATCAGGGTTCAGTGGCTGGCCCCCATGAGGCCCTTTCCCTTGCAAGGGCCATGAAAGAAGAGGGTGCAGACATAATAGATCTGGGTGCCGTCTCGACTGCACCAGGCTCACCTGCCATCAGCGAGGCTGTAGAACGAGAGCGGCTCATTCCGGTTTTAAAGGATATCCTGGACAACCTGGATATCGCCGTGTCAGTGGACACCCAGAGGGCGGAGATTGCCCGCGATGCTCTCTCGCACGGTGCTCAATGCATCAACGATGTATCCGGCCTGTCCGATCCAAAGATGGCAGCCTATGTGGCCGAATATGACGGCTCTCTGGTCATCATGGCCTCTCGCGAGAGAGCAGGCGACCTTCTCCATTTAAACCAGATAATTCCAATGCTGGGCAAAAGAACGATGGCAGCGGTCCAGGCTGGCGTCTGTCCGTCCAGGATCTCAGTAGATCCGGGAATCGGCAAGTGGATACCTGAAAAGACTCCTGACTGCGATTTTGCCATCCTGGATGGCATGAGCCGGCTGCGCGTCCTCAGGCGTCCGGTGGTTGCGGCCATCTCCCGAAAGTCGTTCATCGGAGAGTGCCTGCACGAGCCCGATCCCTTTAAGAGGCTTGCCGGGACGCTGGCGGCGACAGCCATAGCAGTGTATCTGGGTGCACATATCGTCCGCACCCACGATATCTCGGCCAGCCGGGATACGGTTGTCCTCTCAAAGGCCATCCGGGGCCGACCGGCATTCTCTGCAGATGAGGAGCTGGAGGTCGAGGTGTTGAGCTACCTCGGCCAGGGAGTGGATCTGGCAGAGACTCTTTCACTCACTGAGGTAGATGAGATGGGCTTTGGCACTTTATGCAAAAAAGGCTCCTTTCGCATCCTTGCTGTCCGAGGCGTGAGCAGCATGGAAGCAATCATAATCAAGCAGGAGATGCTGGCGAGAGGAGGAGACGCAGCTATCCCCAAGCTTGCTCTGCGCTGTGATCCCCGCCCGGAAGAGGTTTTAATATTTGGCACCGTCCATCAGATTGCTGGCCTCGTAAAGAACCTGAGAGGTCAGCCCTTCCGGCTCTCTCGGCTGGCCGAAAGGATTTCAGAGGCAATTGCATTAATAGACAGCCAAAAGCGTTACATTTACAGGTGAGTGTGTTGCAGGTTTTAGGCATAAAGTCATATCTCATCAAGCCAGGCGACGATCTGGCCGGATCCCTGGAAAAGGCCATGACCAGCATGGGACTGGCTTTACTGGATGGAGACATCCTCGTCGTCTCTGAGAGCACCGTGGCCACAGCAGAGGGACGGGTTGTAGCACTTAAAGACGTCCTCCCCGGTCCCCTCGCTCTCTCAATGGCCGCGAGGTTTCACAAAGACGCCCGTGAGATGGAGCTGATACTCCAGGAATCTGACGAGATCATGGGCGGTATTCCCGGTGTGGTCCTTACCTTGAGGGACGGATTTCTCTATCCGAATGCCGGGATAGATAACTCCAATGCCCCTCCGGGAAGTGTGGTCCTGTTTCCTGCTGATGCCCTGAAGTCGGCCCGAGAAATTCGAGAGCGTCTGGGGGGCAGCCGGAGGATTGCAGTGATCATCGGTGACAGCAGGACTCATCCTCTGCGGCTTGGCTGTGTGGGTGTCGCTTTGGCCTGCGTGGGTCTGGATCCGGTGGAGGACGCACGGGGGCAGAAAGACCTCTTTGGTCGGGAGCTGAAGATCACCAGGAAGGCTGTGGCCGACAACCTGGTCTCTGCCGCTCAGGTAGTGATGGGTGAGGGCGACGAAGGCATACCGGCTGTGATCATCAGAGATGCGCCTGTTGTTCTTACCGAGGCAGATGGTCCCATCCCTGCAATTCCTCCTCAGGAGTGCATGTACATCGGAGCCCTTCGCTCTGGCCCCAGGCCTTACACAGGAGGCTACGACGGGCTCATCGAGAAGGCAAAAGAGGCCATGAAAAATGCCTATGCCCCGTACTCCGGCTTTAAAGTAGGTGCGGCTCTTCTCTCTCGTAGCGGAAAGGTCTATTTTGCAGGCAACATCGAGAATGCCGCCTCAGGGGCCGGCATCTGTGCTGAGAGAGCAGCAATAGCTGCAGCCATAGCCCGAGGTGAGAAGGATTTTGAGGCGATTGCGGTTGTGGGTAACGCCGGTGAGCCGGTCTCACCCTGCGGCATATGCCGGCAGAACCTGATGGAGTTCGGAAAAGATATCCTGGTTATCATGGCCAACACAAAGGGCGATGCTGTAACCGCAACGGTCTCGGATTTACTGCCAAGGGCGTTTACGGAAAGGTGCCTGAAATAATAATATTCTAAAAATAGTGAAATAGAATGCCCGGAGCTCCGGGCATCCATTTATTCTTTAGTGAGCCTCGCCCACCAGATCCTTGCCAGGTGCCTTGCGTTCTACTGTATCGAGCTTGCACTCGGTAGGAGCACAGACCAGGACATCCTGAGACTGGAACTTGGTGTACGGGTTCTCCGGTATGGTTGTGTCCAGACCCATGGAGGCAGCCATCATCTCAACTATATCCACCATCTTGATGGGAGACTTTGCCGTGTTCCTTCCATCGATCAGGTTCAGCCTACAGAATGGACAAGTTGAAGCAATGACCTCTGCATTGATGTCTGTCGCGTCCTGCACTCTGGCCATAGCGCAATCCATGGCCAGGTCGGGGATACCGGCCTTCACGCCGCCGCCAGCCCCGCAGCACCTCTGCAGAGCTCTATTTCTCACCATGTCCTGGAATTTGACGCCAGGAATGGACTGAACGCACTCTCTAGGCGCTTCAAAAGCCCAATCCTTTCCTTTGAGATGCATCAGATGTCTACCGTTGTGGCAGGGATCGTGGTAGGTGAACCTGTAGTTCAGAGGGATCTTGTACTTGACCTCGCCGCTTCTTATTTTATCTCTCAGGAACACTGAGAGGGGCATGGTCTCGTAGGGAATGTAGCCTTCATACCACATGGGCCAATCGATGGCGGCATTTCGCAGACAGCCTGCACAGGCAAAGAGCACATTTTTCGCGCCCCCATCCTTGAGAGCATCGATGTTATGTACAGCATGCTCAGCCATGACTTCTCTCTGACCGGTTCTAATCAGAGCTGAAGCACAGCACCACTCGTCTTTGCCGAGCATTGCGAAATCGACATTCAAATTATTGAGGATTCTGACAGTGGCCACTCCCAGGGCCTGCTGCCGGTAGGCCGCAGTGCATCCCGCGAAGTAAAACAGGTCTCCAGATTCATCCACTTTGGCATCCTTGGGTACCCAGCACAGGCGCTCTTCCTGCTTAGCCATGTAGGGATTTCTGTCTCCCTTGATGAGCTTGGGGAAGAAGGGCTGCTTGCCTACGGGTCCGTCGCCACGCTTGACCAGGTTGGGACGCATGGCCTCCCATAGCTCTACGGTCTTGATTCCTGCCTCGCAGACAGTGCCGCAGACTCCGCATGTGGTGCAGCTATAGGTATCCTCGGTGAACTGCTTCATCTCGTCGTCATTTAGGGGCTTGGGGCCGAAGATCTTGGCGCGCAGGCTGTGGCTCTTGGCCATAAGCTCTCTCCACCGGGCATTCTTGTACATGGGTGTGATGCCTGGGCGGTCCGGTCTGACGGCAAAGGTTGGACACCACTTCATGCATTCCTGGCACCGGTTGCATCCGTCTACTTCCAGGAGCTGCGTGGACATCATATAGCCCGACATCAAGGGCTTGGAGCTCTTTTGATCAGCCATTTTTACTCTCCTCCTCTATTTCCCAGAAGGGTCATGGGTGTTGCGATTACGTGGATATACTTGCTCCATGGCAAGACCAGTGCGAACAGACCTATGGCCAGGACGGTGTGGATCAGTGCGAAGTGGGGCGCATAGATGGGGTATTCAAAGGCATTTCCGATTAAAAACGAATTGCCGCGCATCCATTCTGCATAAAATCCGGTCACGGTGATAAGGAATACGGCACCGATCAAGAAGGCATCATAGGCGCTGCTGTTATCCCTCACGAACTTCAAGAATATTCTTCTTGATACGGCAATGGTGGCACCAATAAGGAGCAGGTAGCCGAAGATATCGAAGGGAATAGCCAGCATCTCTTTGACCGCTTCCGCTTCATGGGCAAGGCCAACCAGATTGAAATGCTCAATTATATCCAGCATCAGCCCGAGTCCCGACAAAGCTGCCAGAGACAAGAATCCATAGAACATGGACATGTGCATGACCCATCGCACGGGGCTTCTGGCCAGAGTTCTCCTCAGGAGAAGAACATCAAGCACAACGGTCCTCAGAAATACCCATAAACCATCCTTAAATGCCTCATGAATCCAGGTGGCAAGGAAGAGCCAGAAGCTATTGCGCAACTGGTCGTGGTAGCCGGTGGATCCGAGGCCCCATTTCTTAAAGTTAAAATATATACCATATATCCAAACAGCCAGTACTATAACTGTCAGGAATATCACAAGATTAAAAGTGAGGCCTAACGTGTAGAACGCCATCTCATTTCCTCCTCGTTATATTTATCACTATATCGGTGCGATACGACCATCATTTGTGAACAACTTACCAGACAACTAATACTTAAATATTCCCTCGCTGTCGCCCGAAATTGCGTGCTGTTAGCGGGGAATCTCACGAAATTAGAATTAAAAAGATGGCTTTGGAGATGGCTGCAGGCGGCATTTCTGCCAATTCTATTTTGCCTGGTGAAACGGGCTAAAATGTGGAGGAAAAACGCCAAAAAATCCATTTTTCGGCTCTTTGAAGATAATTGAGCCCGGACCGCGAAGGCCGCCTCCGGGCCACAATCTTGCTTCACAATTGCTTCACAGGATTACAGGATTTGCGGTCTTTTTTTCTTGGGCCATTGGGGACCGGGTTCCGGGCCATGGGGCAGATCCCACATTGCCCGTCTCATGGCTGTGCCGATGCCTATGGCATCTTCAAACAAGTAGTCTGCTTCGAATCTTTGCAAGGTTTCCTCCCGATTAATGGGATAGCTTGGTCTGCAATTCAGTCTAATCAATTCGATATTAGACGATGTCACAGTAGACAATAATCGAATAAAAGCATTTCGGTTCAGCCTGGCAAAGACTTAAAGACCAGCTCTGCCTTATTCCTAGAGACCATGTCTCTGATCAAGTTCTTCAGCACTAACGGCCATCCTGAACGGGTTGACTTTAAAAGGGCGCTTTTGATAGGCCAGGCCCCGGACAAAGGGCTCTACATGCCAGAGAGAATACCCAATATTCCCAGAAGCCTGATCGACAAATTTCCGAAGATGAGCTATCCCGAAATCGCTCGCGAGGTTGTCAAGCCCTATCTGGGTGATCTCGTCTCAGACTCAGTCCTGCAGGCAATGCTAAATGATGCCTACAACTACGATGTTCCTGTGGAGAAGGTGTATGACGAGAAGTATGTCCTGCGGCTGGATCGCGGTCCCACCTGCTCCTTCAAGGACTTTGCTGCCAGGCTCATGGGACGACTGATTCAGCATTTCCTAAAAGAGGATGGCAGAAGCATTCTCATACTCACGGCCACATCTGGAGACACGGGCTCGGCAGTCGCTCATGCCTTCTTTGGGCTGGACAATGTCAAGGTAGTAGTATTGTTCCCTGAGAAGGAAGTAACCGAAAGGCAGCGCCGCCAGATGACGACCTTAGGCAAAAACGTCTTCCCGCTTTCAGTAGAGGGCAAGTTCGACGACTGCCAGGCGCTGGTCAAGCAGGCCTTTGTCGATTCTGATCTTTCGGCCCTCAATCTCTCTTCAGCCAACTCCATCAACATCGGCAGGCTCTTGCCCCAGGCGGTCTATTACTTCTTCGCCCAGTCCCGCGCTTCTGCTCGCGGCGAGGACGTAGTCTTCTCTGTGCCCAGCGGCAACTTCGGAGACCTCATGGGCGGGCTATTGGCCATGAAGATGGGGCTGCCTGCGCAGAGGTTCGTGGTAGCCACAAACGAGAACGATGAGTTCCCGCGCTTCATGCAGACAGGCGTCTACGAGCCCATCCAGCCAAGCAGGAACTGCATATCCAATGCCATGAACGTAGGTCGCCCCAGCAATCTCGCCCGCCTATTCTGTCTTTACGGCGGGCAGATGGATGAGACAGGCCATGTGAGCAAAGCGCCCGACCTGAATGCGATGAGAAAGGACCTCTATGCGGTCTCAGTGACAGACGAGGAGACGCGCAGGACCATCAAGGAGGCATACAGCCAGTATAAGGTACTCTTGGAGCCGCATGGAGCCGTGGCCTGGGCAGGGCTATTGAGGTATCTGAAGGAGTGCGGCGACTATAGCCCCTGCATCTCGCTGGAAACTGCCGATCCTGCAAAATTCCCGGAGGAGATTGTGCGGGCTACCGGCATAATTCCGCCTCTTCCGCCGGCTATGGCCCGGCTGGATGAACTGGCTGAGTTGTATGATAGTATCGACGGCCAGTACGCCTCTCTTAAGGATTACCTGATGCGATTCGTTTAAGGTGAAATCACGGGGTGAATAGGCAATGTCTCGGATAAGTGAGGGCATATTCTTCGATGACATCGGCAGCTTTCCTCTGCCCAAAGGTGTCAGGGTAACGGACCTATCTCGCGACGGATATTTGGATTTAGTGCGCGATGTCCTGGCACAAAAGCGCCGGGCTGGGGTTCAGATACCAACCTATCCCCAGTTTCGGGATATGATCCGCATGTTCATGGATGAGATAGAAGATCCGGATAAAGCAGAAAGCCCTTACCTGATCAAGAGAGAGAACGCGAAGATTATGGAGCTAGATGCGGTTTCGGCTGGACAGGATGTGCGGGTCTGCGTCACCGGTCCGGTCGAGCTTTATGTCTCCGTCTTTGGTGCGACCTGTTACACAGATATCCTCAATTACCTGGCCGAGAGCGTGGCCCGGTTTCTGGCCGAGGCGAGGGCTGAGAAAAAGATGTCTGTGGCATCATTGGACGAGCCGAGCCTGGGCCTGAACTCCAACATCATCTTCTCAGATGACGAGATTCAGCAGGCCCTGCAGATTGCGAGTGCGCCTTGCCAGGGCATGGACTGTGAAGTTCACCTGCACTCTCCGCTTTATGCCGAGGTCTCAGCTCGCGTTCCCGGAATCAGCATCGTAGGAATTGAGTCTGCGTCTCATCCCGATTATCTGCAGCTGATAGACAAACGGGTCCTGGAGGAGACTGACAGCTTCCTCCGGGCAGGAATTGCAAGAACCGATATACTCTCGATATCTGCCGGCTTAAACGAAATGCTTGGTACCAATCTCTGGGATGACATCCCACGCCTGGAGCTGGAGATCTTCAAGGCGGAATCTCCAGAGATCATGAGAAAAAGACTGGACCGGGCCTATCTTCAATTCGGGGATCGCCTGAGGGCGACGGGCCCGGATTGCGGCCTGGGTTCCTGGCCAAGCCAGGAGATGGCTAGCAGGTTGCTTGCAAACTGTGCCGCTGCAGTGAGGTCATTCCAGGAAGATGTCAGACCCACATAATGGATTTCGTCTCTTTTTCTGATTCAATTTGTTGTACTACCGCTAACTATACAAGAGGTGGCTTTCCAAATATAAATATCGACGTATCAATTAAACATATTCAAACATTTAGCATAATTCTGGAGATATCTCCTGAGCCTAGAGTCTATGCATAAATATTTTACCGATTCAGTTACTGATCTCAGTATATCTAATTAAGGATTACTATGATTACCATTATCTATAAATATTTTAAGAGCATTAGTAAGTCTCATGAAGCTGAGGGTAGTGAGTTCTAAAAAGGAGATCACCGACTTAAACAGGAATGAGCAATTGGTTCATCTGGCATTTCGGGCCTCAAACATGGATGTTATGAACCTGGTTCAGTCTTGCCCGCGCCTGCGGGCGGTGCAGATCCCGCCGTCTTACCATGAGACCATGTCCAAGGCAGCCCAGCAATTCCTGGAGATTCAAGGGGTACAGCTCTTGCGTGGTGATGTGTGGGGCCACAGGAAGGATATCGATGAGTATTATGCCATAGGCGACAAGATCGTGAGCCGTATTAACAGTCTAATGGCCGAGGGAAATAGCATCGAGGATACCGTCAAGAAGCTGCAGAGAGAGACCAAGCTCTCAGAGGACCTGATCAGGTACATCTTGAAGGAGCAGGTAATGGCATAGAACCGGCAGACTGTAAAGATGCCGGCTTTATGCCCGCCCTCGCTTCGGATTTTATTTGTCTTGGATGGGTGCGGATCAATGGAGCACCGCGAGAGCTTTTATCTTGGGAGCGGGCGGCAACCTTAATCACCATCAGCGCGCTGCATATGCTCTTGATATGATTCCGATAACTGGTTGGGATGGGCCTGATTGCATTGACGAAGGACTTTTTCGCTACTCCAGGTACATGTCATGGATAAGGCTGTACATCGAGATAGATGGCGACGAATTTCGCGGGGGAATCTGCGGCACATCCGACGATATCGAGATTGTGCGTGAAGAGGGAAAGTGGATGCGCTATGCCACCAGTCCCGCCTGGACAGCTGCAGGCGAGCCGGTGCTGCTCTTGCGCGGATACACGACCTGGGAAATGGTCTACGAACGAATCTCAGAAGGCGTGCCCCTGGATGAGGAGATAGAGACCATTGAGGATCTGGCCCTCTGCCTTGAGAGGTGCGCGCAATAGAGTTTAGCACAGATTCTAAAAATTATATACTAATCATATTAATTAGGGTTGAAAAAAAAATGGCGGATCTGCTCCTCACAGCTCCGGATACACGAAGGTTCTCCCATTCTGCTCCTCCAGGCCCATGAAGTCCAGGTATTCTCCATAGACTTTTTCTGCATCCAATCCGATTTCCGGGTGCAGAATATTTGCCAGCCGCTCTAAGCCGGCAACGCTGTCGAGGCCAAAGAGAGTGGGAGCGGACACGATATAGACCTGGTTATTCTTTATCGCAGTTATGTTATCTGCTCCAGGTCTGCTCATGATCTCGTCTCTCTTCTCCTTGAGCGTGGTTGAATCATTGCCTGAAGACAGGCTCCATCCTGGCAGGCCGTCGGCAGACTTGAGGTAATCAGTTCTGATGATTATGTCAGGATTCTCTGTTACCACCCACTCCCAGTCAACCTTGGGATAGGCCTCGTCCTTATCCATGACGTTTTCTCCTCCGGCCTTGTCCAGCAGCATTCCTGATCCGGATTGCTTGCCAAATGTTGTGATCTCTCCGAGACCCTTCGAGCTGCCCTCAATGTAGACTCTGGGGTGATCCAATCCGGCCACCGCGGACTCAACCTCAGCCATCCGGCTGTCGTGCCAATTCAAAATCTCCTCGGCTTCCTTCTCCTTGCCCAGAATTGATCCGAGCAGAGTCATCTCCCGGCTCATGTTCTCAGCCTTGTAAAAGTCAAGTCCCAGGGAGGGAATATCGCCTACGGCCTCCAGATTCTTTGAGACTGCTTCCACCCCATTCGGTTTTCCAGGATAGACGTAGCCTATAACTATGAGGTCCGTGCTCTTCTCCTGGCTGCCATTTGCTGCCAGAGACCCTATAATCTCATAATCGATCTCAGTCCAGGTGCCAATTGATGTGCGATCTTTAAGGCCTGCAAACTCGTAAGCGTCCTTTATTCCTTCAGCCAGGCCCACGATCATATCCGAGGCCCCCAGAGCAGCAACAGCCTCTGCAGCATCGGTGTTCAAGACAATGACTCTCTGCACTTGCGAAGGGAGGACTACCTCCCGTCCTGCTGAGTCGGTTACCGTCATGGGATATTTCGAGTCATCCGCGCCTGCACCTACTGCAATAAAAATGCCTAACGACATCAACGCAGCAATTATTGAATACATGCTTCTCTTCAAATTTCCTGCCTCCTATCTATTCAATCATCCATCCATTAGGATATATTCCATTGACTCTATTTCCAGCGTTTGTATGCTATCCTTGATTATCAAAAGCTATTTAATGCTATTGCATTGTAGCATAATCATATGAAATAGCATAACAGTGCTGATAGTATTATTAAAGATTCAAACTTAATGGGGCTAGTAAAATGCAACCTGATGAGCGGGATTTAAATGAGAAGATCTGGCTTCAATGGCCCAGAAGATCAGAGAGGAGACCAGAAAAAAGCCAGAGCAACGCAATGAAATAGCTTTATATTTTGGCCGGCTATCATTCATCAGAGGTAGGACAAAGTGAGATGCAACGCATTTTTTAGAAGTTCTATCCTGGTAATTGCGATTATCATTGCCACTTTAGACGCAAACTGCCAGATTCAAGGTCTCCTCGGCCAGGATGGCAGCGAAGATGAAACACCAAGAGAGGCCTATAACTTCTTGCTGAACACTTCGCTTGAGATGGGCTATCTCGACATGATGATATCTCTCTCCGATTGGGATCAAGGCATTTTGATGCCGCCAAACGCAATTGATTACCGAGCGAAGGCACAAAGCTATCTGACTGATCTCGAAAATAAAAAAGAAATTGACCCTGAATTTGGCAGGTTTCTTTTGACTGCAAACAATGGCAGCAACTGGTCGATGGTCGAAGCCGCTAACCTCAGACACTGGAATCGCGATCATGATAAAAGCATAAAACTGCCGGCAGACTTTGCTGCCCGGGAGTCCGAGATGGCTTCTTTAGCCCAGGCCGCATGGCAAGACGCGAGAGAGAATGACGATTACTCAATATTCAAGCCCCATCTGAAGAATATGGTCGAGCTAAATCGGGAAAAGATCGGATATTGGGGCTATGAGCAACATCCTTATGACGCTCTCTTGGATGATTTCATGCCAGGCATGACTGTTGCCAAGTGCGACAGACTCTTTGGTTTTATCAAACCTCCCATCGTCCAGCTGATAAAAGAGATAAAGGCTTCCAACCAGACCGCTCCAAAGAATATCTATGGTTGTGCAATTTATCTCGCTGACAAGCAAGAAGAGCTTACGAGAAATATGACAATATCTATGGGCTACGATTATGGGTCCGGGCTAATGATAGAGACCAATTGGCATCCAAATACTTATGTCATTGGCGCACATGATGTAAGGACCAGCATCAGGTATGATGAAGACGATCCGGAAAAAGCAATAGCATCGGCGATGCATGAAGGCGGACATGCAATTGCTGCTCAGAAGATCCCAGATGAATACTATGGGATGCCAATAGGCGCCGAGCCGGGCACGGATATGGCCGAGGCCGAGTCGAGGCTGTTTGAGAACAACCTGGGTCGGAGCAGAGCCTTCTGGCAGTTCTGGCTGCCTCAGATGAAAAAGGAGTTCGAGCCCGATATGGATAACGTATCTCTTGATGATATTTATATGCACATCAATAGGCTAAACCTGGGCCCCATCCGCACCGATGCTGACGAGCTGTCTTACATTCTCCATGTTATCATCCGCTATGAGATCGAACGTGACCTTTTTGGTGGAAAGATAAGTGTAGACGACCTGCCCGCAATATGGAATCAGAAGTATAATGAGTATTTGGGCATAAACATCACAGATGACAATGAAGGTGTTCTCCAGGATGATCATTGGGCCTCAGGATACTTTGGCTATTTCCCGGCTTATGCTATCGGTTCGATGAACGCAGCTCAGTTAGAGGCTGCCATGAGAAGAGACTATCCAAATCTCGATCAGAGTTTCGCTTCAGGCAACTTTTCAATACCCGCCGCATGGATGCAAGAACATGTATACAAGTACGGTGCCATCTATGATACACCTGAGCTTATGAAGATGGCAACAGGAAATGAGACTCAAGCCTATGATTTCCTGAATTACCTGGACAACAAGTATAAGAGGATATATAATCTCAAATGAAACCGAATGAATGATAGATGCCGAGTGTGAATGATCATGAGAGCAATAGGAATCGTGGGAAGTCCAAGAAAGAACGGCAATGTCGATACATTAGTTCAGACAGTATTGGATGGAGCCCTGGATGCAGGCTATCAGATCGCTAAATATAACCTCAATGAGATGAAATACTCTGGCTGCCAAGCTTGTGGCTACTGCAAAAGCCATGATCACTGCCGACTGGATGATGATGTCTCAAAGTTGTTAAAAGACATAGCTGAGGCAGATGCAGTTATATTTGGGTCGCCAATATATTTCTACCTGTTCACCGGGCAATTCAAGCTCATGGAAGACAGGATGTATTCATTGATTGATGAGCAATTTAGCTCTCGCCTGAGGCCTGGAAAGAAAGCCATAATCGTAACAAGTCAAGGCAACCCGGACCTGGCGTTATTTGAACGAGCGGCTACGGATTTTGCAGGGATATTGAAGGTCCTCGGATTTGACGTCAAAGAGATTATTCGCATGGAAAAGGGCGGCGCTCCGGATGCAGTTCTCGAAAGAAAAGATCTTTTGGATAAGGCGAGGTCCGTTGGATTGGCCCTCTGAATGCTGACAAAAAAATAGGGAGTGAAAGACATAGCCCGGCTCACGGTGTCTTCCTCTCGTGGTTGGGTTGGAGCCATACGGATGAAAAGCGGAGTATGCAGATGAATCAGATAGAAGAGCTAGATAATATTGAATTGCAGCCATTGACAGAAGACGATATCGGATCGTTAACCAAGATAATGACCAGGGCTTTTGACCATGATACCAAGATCCATCTCGGCGAGGAGAGAGGCGGTCCCGATGGGTATGATGACGGGCGGTTCTTGACAAAATGGGGGCTAAACTCACCCACTAAATCCTTCAAGGTCTTTCTGAATGGGATACTTATCGGCGGGGTTATCGTCTGGATCAGAGAAAACGGAAAAAACTATTTGGGAACGATTTTTATTGACCCTCCATTCCAGGGAAAAGGAATCGGGACGAAGATATGGGGATTAATCGAATCGGCGTTTCCTGATGCTAAATCATGGATGACTGATACACCTGGATTCTCAAAGAGGAATCATCACTTCTATGTCCATAAATTAGGGTTTACGATCATCAGGATCAATAATCCTGGAAAACAAAAGGAGGAAGTGTTCATTTTTGAGAAGATAATGCAATAATAGCATATCAAGTCTCAGGCAGGACAGCGCCGATCCACAGCGTCCCAGTAAAGGGAGCCTGTCACCGTAGTGAAGGCCTGACCCTGCCCGAAGCTCGACATCCAGCCGGGCTAGAAGGAGGCACCTGCGCCGGATTCTTTCACAGCGTCCATATTGCCGGAACCCGTTATAGTTGGGCCAGTGCTTGCCCTTTCGCCCATAGCCGCACCACTTCATGCGCCCGACCGTGTATTGGCGTGAAACCCTCAGGCAAATTACTGCGCCGATTAAGGCGCGCAACTCTAAGATCTTGCCCTTGTAATTAGTCTCACAGGCTCGCCAAACCCGAACGCATCACCTCGACGGCATGCGTCTCCAGTACCCAAGGAGTCGAGATTCTCCGGTCCTAGGATCCGGCAGCGTGCTGCCCCACGGAGGAGCAAACACATATTCTCCCTGTCATTAGAGAATTATCGGATGCGTTAAGCCCACGGCACGCCCGCCACCCTGCATGGCATGAAGCGGCAAACTATCTATATATTCGTTATAGATATTTGTAGTTTGCGGTCAAGCTTGAAAGCTTCCTGGTGATCGAGTGCTATTGCCCGTATTCCTGCTCTGCGAGCATGTTGTCACCAAAATGATTAGAGATTGTCTGCTGCAATCAGATGCCGCCGATCTCTTGTTTATCCCACCAGATCTTGACCCTCATCGATGATCCGGGCATCAGGAAGGCCCCGTCCTCCTCTCGCAGCGCTCCAACCAAGTATTCTCTCAATATCGCCCTCTGCTCATCCGTCCTGGCCTGTGCCTGGGGTACGAGCGTCGCCACTGCCTCATCAAGCGTTGAGTATCTTTGACTGTGCTCCAGCCGGAAGGGCCTGACGTGAGGATAGATGCCCATCTGGTAGAGGACATTGTAGAGCACATCGCACTTGGGCCCCGGTTGATAGTCCCGACCGTGCAGCCTTGGCCAAAGCACCTGCCACTGCCGATCCCAGGAGGTCTCTCCCGCAAAGTGATAGAGATAAACGAACCTCGATGTGGCCTGAATCATCTTTTCTATCGCCGCCCGGATATCCTGCATGCCCAATGAGAAGGAGGCTATCACAATATCGTATGGCGGCTTTAGGTCACTTTTTACGTCCACATCCTCCCAGCGCTTCTCCACGATGGTGATATTCTCTCTCCCGAACTCGGCCATCTTCTCTCTCATCACGCTGCACATGCCATCTGCAGGCTCGACTGCAGTGACCTCAAGAGCCTTCTCGGAGAACGGAATAGCAAGCGTCCCGGGCCCAGCCCCGATATCCAGAACCCTGGACTTTGGTGTGATCTCAGTCTCCCAAACAGTCTGGTCGATCCTACTTCTCTCCTGTCGGCACATATCCCAGAAGCGAAGAGCGCTCTCCCGGCTCTCCCAGATGCGAGCGCAGTCCCGGCCGGGACTTGACTCGCGGTTTGCCGTCATCTGGCTCTTCCAGACCTCATTCCAGTCTATGTCCTTCAATGGATTTTTCATTGCAATCGACTCCTGCTCACGATATTAGCCGGTTTCTCATTTCGATAACAGTCTATCGACGATCGTTTCTATCTCACCTACTTGAGGCACCCGGCGGCCATTCAAACAGGCCAAAAAGACATCTCGATCATTGGGCAGAGCGCCTATGATTCTCTCTGCGTCAACCAA
>JAJRAX010000103.1 GCA_028679775.1 Methanothrix sp.
CCCGCGGGATCGATACCTTCGACTGCGTCACTCCCACGAGGATAGCCCGGCGTGGTAGCCTCTTGCTGAGCCCGGCATCCGGAGGATCCCAAGATAACAAGTTCCGAATAAACATAAAATCTGCTAAATTCAAAGAAGACCCCCTGCCGATTGATCCAAATTGCACCTGTCCGACCTGCCGCACTTACTCACGGGCCTACCTTCGTCATCTTTATGTCGCCCGGGAACTGTCCTACTTCCGGCTGGCAACGCTGCATAATCTCCATTTCATGCTCCGATTCATGGAAGAGATCCGGGAAAGCTTAAGGGCCGGAAGCTTTCTGCAACTGAAGAGGAATTGGCTGAGATGAATGCACGAATGATCAATATCCGAAGACTTGGAATTGACAGGATTCAGGCAGGCATAATCCTTAGTGGGCTTTATATTTTCTTCTCGCTGACCGGCAACATCGCTGCCACGAAGGTGACATACCTCGGCGATCTTGTCATGGACGCGGGCTTCATCTACGCCCTCACATTTACCTGGCGTGACCTGATCCACAAGCAGCTTGGCCAGAGGGCGGCAGTCACCACCATCTGGCTTGCGGCGGCAATCAATCTGCTCGCGGCCCTTTATTTTCAGCTCGTCGTCCTCATGCCTGCGCAAACAGACTGGGCAAACGCAGGAGGCCAGACTGCCTGGGAGTTCCTCTTCTCGTTGCAGATGAGAATCACTCTGGCCTCCATCCTGACAGCGCTCATTGCCGAACTGATTGACACCAAAGTGTATCAACTCTGGACCGCAGGCGGCAGGGATAAGTGGCCGCAGTGGACGCGAGTGTTTGCCTCGAACTCCATCTCCATTCCAGTGGACAGCCTGCTCTTTCCCATCATCGCCTTTGCAGGAGTCGTGGGAATGGAGGCCTTGCAGCAGATGTTCTGGACGAACATCATTGTCAAGGCGGCAATCACAGCCCTGGTCTTCTGGACCATTTATCTGGTGCCGGAGAAGCCAATTTACAGAGAGGGATGAGGCGAAAAATATTTTTGCACAATGGATGTCCTAAATATCCTCAACCGATGACTAATGATAGGAACTTTGAGAAAAAATTATAGATCTTCTCACTCACCTATCTGGATACCCCAGTACCGCTCCCTCAGGATACTCGACTCCCATGAACTGATCCAGGTACTCCCTGTAGATCTTCACAGGATCTATGTCAATCTCACCAGGATGCAGCCACAGGGCATAATAAGCAACTCCGACAATGCCGTCGGGTCCCCAGGCGATCTCTGTGCTCAGCAGATGAGTCCTGTTATTCTTTACTGCATCCAGGTTGCTCCATCCGGGACGCCCTTCAACATAACTCTTCAAAACCGCGGCTGCTTCCTCGGTGTTGTTCCAGCCTGCCTTTCCGCTTCCCGGAGCCAGGGACCTGATTATCACATCGGGATTCTCCTTCAGGACCCATTCGCTGTCCAGCTTCGGAAACTCTTTCATGTCGCCAGCAATGTTTCGCCCGCCGGTAAAGCTGCAAACCGAGTCGCCACTAGCGCCTTTCCCGTAGCTGGAGATCTCTGAGATGGTGTTCTTCGTGCCCCATTCCATGAAGAGCGTGGGCTTGTCTTCTTCCTTGAGGCCAGCCACAAAATCGCTGATGGGCTGATCATACGTGCTGCGCCACTGCAGATACCTGTCAGCTTGCTCATTCTTGTTCAGGATGAAGCCCAGAGTTATGATCTCTGAACGGATGATGTTGTCCCTGTAGAAGTCCAGGCCGAGAACAGCTATGCCAGCCGGCTTCAGGCTCTCTTCAAGCTTTGTGGCCCTGTCAAGGTTGGCGGAAGTTATGACGATATCAGGCTGCAGCTTGACTATGGCCTCGCTGTCCGGGGCTGACCAGGTTCCAACAGCAGGCTTATCTGCCAGATCAGGATAGTAGTATCCGTCCTCTAATATGTCAGAGGATACTCCAACCATCATATCTTGAGCCTTGAGGATCTTGGCAGCCTCATTTCGGTATGTTCCAAGGGCGATGATGGATGCGACAGGCATCTTTATTGTAACGTTCCTGTCCACTGAGTCGGCTACAGTCAGCTCCTTCTCCTCGCCTTTGATGATCTCGTTAATCCTTTCTGTGTCCGCTGCATCTATCTTGCCATCATAATTGGCATCGGAGAGCTTTGTGGCTTCGCTCTTGCCATCGATTATGTTCTGAACATAGGCAGCATCGGCCTCGTCGATCCTGTCGTTCATGTCTGCATTGCCGAAGATATTCAGCAGATCCGTGCTGCTTGCTGTTGCTGCAGAAGATGCCACAAGGCAAAATGCTGCAAGAAAGGCAAAAACGGCGCAATAGCACAATAGTCTCCTTCCAAGTATATTTTTTATACTACTAGTATTGTATCTGTTCATATTTAATCACACGAACACGTCTAACTATATCGCTGATTATAAATCTTTCGATAATTCTATTAAAAAAAAAAGCCTAAACGCTCATCCTCTTCAGAGCCATCATCCCTCCTCCGAGGAATGCAAAAAAGAATCCCATGAGCACCAGAAATGATGTCCAGGGCAGCGGTTGATCCAACGCGGCAGCTCTCAGGAACAGGCTGGCATGGGTGAGCGGAAGGGCATAGAGTGCCATCTTCAGACCGAAGGGCACCTGAGAGAGCGAGAAGAAGGTCCCGCCCAAAAATGTCATGGGCATGAGTATCAGGCTGCCGAAGGTTGCCATGTCCTCGTGAGAGCGGGCGAGCAGAGCCGCGAGCACTCCCAGAAAGGCAAAGGTGAGACAGCTCAACAGAAGACCGATCACAAACGGCAGGCTTATGTGAATGTGCGGCGCTATGAGCATGGCCACCAGCAAGAAGGCCACTGAGCTCAGGACACCCCTGACCACTCCTATCAGGGCCTTTCCGAGAAGCAGAGACGGCAGCCCCACAGGAGCCATGAGACACTCGTCAAAGCTCTTGAAGTAGAGCCTATCGACGTTCAGCCTCGTTCCCGCACCGTTGAAGCTCGTCGTCATGGAGGTTAGAGCAATAATTCCCGGTATTACGAACTCGAGATAGCTCGTGCCGTTCATATTGATCCCCCGGCCCAGCCCCCATCCAAAGGCGACCAGATAGAGAACAGGGCTCATCAGCGTGGTGAGGAGATAGCGCGGCCAGCGTCGCTTGAGTGCAGCCAGGTCAGACCAGAGTATGCTGTAGGCATCTATCATTTCAGTCCCCCGTCACCTTCTGGCCAGTCAGCTCGATGAACACGTCTTCAAGGTTCGAGGCCCTCATGATCACCCGTTCAGAGCTGGGCAGATCCTGGATGAACTTTGAGGCCTGGGCTCGATCAGGGAAGTAACGATACGTCGTGCCGTTTCCGTCTCCTTGCAGCTCTACAGCTACGAGGCCGAGCGTCTGACGCAGCTCAAGGGGGCTACCGATGGCTATGAGCTTGCCATGATGCAGCACTCCAACCCTCTGGCAGAGCGCCTCAGCCTCCTCGATGTAGTGAGTTGTCAGAAATACGGTTGCACCCTCGCGGTTCATCCTGCGAATGAGGTCCCATACCCTGCGCCTGGTCTGAGCATCCAGCCCCACAGTGGGCTCGTCGAGAAAGAGCAGCTTGGGCCTGTGCAGGAGGGCCCTGGCGATCATCGCCCTCCTCTTCATGCCGCCTGAGACATCGTCTATGAGATAGTCTCTATGATCTGACAGCTCGACATAATCAAGAAGATCGGCTATCCTCTTCTTTCGTTCCGCGGCCTCGATGTGATGCAGCCGGGCGTGCAGCTCCAGGTTCTCGCCTATTGTCAGATCCCGGTTCAGACTGAGATGCTGCTGGACGACCCCGAACACCTCTTTAACCTTGCCGGGATCCTTGGCAGCATCGATTCCGTTGATGAGCACTGTGCCTGATGTCGGCTTTGTGAGCGTCGTCAGGATTCGAATGGTAGTGGTCTTCCCGGCCCCGTTGGGCCCCAGAAATCCAAAGAGCTCTCCTTGCTCCACGCTCAGATTCAGGCCGTCAACGACCTTCTTGCCAGAGTATTCCTTGCTTAAACCTGAAATATCAATGATATTGTCCATAAAGCCCTCATGTATTGGACTCGAAGAGGAGCTTGTGCTCTATGTCAATGATGTTGAAGAGAGCCTCCGGGGTGAGTCCGGATAGCGGGTAATACTTGCCACCTGAACTCTCTGCAATATCCTGACAGTATCCGAGCCTCAGATCCATGAAGGAGCTTTGCACCACCTCAGTGTCTATTACTATGGTATTGACCCCAAGCATCCGGCTCCTCTCCGAGATCTCCTGGAGTTCTTCTTTGATCTTGCCTCCGAGGCCGACATTGGCTCGACCGTCTGATATGAGGACCATCATGGGCTTGATCTCATCGTTCTTTCGAATCTCGCTCTCGAGAAGCTTCAGGCCGCGTGACAGGCCTGCAGAGAGGGGCGTCTTGCCCCCGGTCGGCAGCTCCTGCAGACGTCTTAAAGCCAGATCGACGCTTGATGTTGGTGGCAAAATCAGCTCGGCATCTTTGCCCTTGAATGCGACCATGCCGATCTTGTCCCTCTTCTGATAGGAATCCATGAGCAACGAGAGCACTGCACCTTTCGCGCTTTGCATCCTCTGGTTGGCGCCCATTGAGCCGCTGGCATCCACCACAAACATGACCACCGCAGAGGTCTTGCCCACCCGTTCCTTCTCCCTGATGTCCTCGCTCTTCACCTTGATGGCGTTTCTTCCTGGCCTGGACATCTGGTATGGGGCAGCCGCCCGGATGGTGGCATCGATTGCGATATCCTTTCCGCCCGTGGGCATCCTCTGACGCAGGTATCTTCCTGAGTTTTGGGCCGCCAGGGTGTTCATCCTCCGGCCGCTGATCTTTCTCCTGAGAACCCGGTCTCTCCTGCGAGACAATCCCATCTTCCGCACATCAATTGGCGATCCGATCTCGAAGACCTGCTCTTGAGCCGCTGCAGCCTGTGTCTCTTTGGAGTCCTGTTGGTTATCAGGCCTCGGCTCATCTCTTTTTTGCTGTTGCTTTTGCTGTTGCTGCGGCTTGTTTTGCTGAGGATTCTTTTGCTGTTGATCATGCTGATGATCATGCTCATGCTGGTGCTTTTCCATGGACTTGTCGAGCTTATCCTTGTTCAGTGTCGGCGGCTCAAATGGCCGGCTTCTCATGCGATGGGCCAGGGCCAGCTCCATTGCCTTCTTGACGTCTTCGGGCAGGACCTCGGTCCTACTATCAAATGCGGCAATGGTCTTGGCCGTCCGAGATATGACAATCTCCGCCCGGTGAGTCTTGACTCCGAGATCGATGCATGTGGTGGCAATGGTGCGAAGAAGATCATCGCTCATCGTCACCTGGCCTAAAATCTTCTTGGCCTGGGCGATCCTCTTCATCATCTGTTCCTGATCGGTCTGATGTGCTGCAGCATAACCCTCTGGGTCCAGGTCGAAGGCATCGGCCATCTTGGCAATCTGCATCCTCTGTTCAACATCATCGATGCCGGCCACAGTCACCTGCAATCCGAAGCGGTCCAGCAGTTGAGGCCTGATCTCGCCCTCTTCAGGATTCATGGTCCCGACCAAAATGAAATGAGCTGGATGGGCTACGGACACGCCCTCCCGTTCAACGATGTTCACGCCCATGGCAGCAGAATCCAGGAGAACATCTGCTACATGATCATCCAAGAGGTTCACCTCGTCAATGTAGAGTATCCCACGGTTGCAGGCAGCCAAGATGCCGGGCTCCAGGGCTTTGATGCCCTCTTTGATAGCCCTCTCCACGTTCAGAGATCCAACCACCCGGTCCTCTGTCGCCCCAAGTGGCAGGTCGATCACCGGAGTTCTCTTCTTGATGGCCTTGATCTGGCCTTTCTCGCTCATCTCGAAGCACAGATCGCACATAGCTTCCTGGTTTACGGGATCGCAGTTGAATGGGCAGTCCTGCACAACGGATATGTCCTCTAATAGGTCGGCCAGAGCCCGCACGGCTGTGGACTTGGCCGTGCCCTTGTCACCTCTGATCAGCACTCCGCCTATGCGGGGATTAATAGCATTTAGAATCAGAGCAAATTTCATGTCGTCCTGGCCTACGATAGATGTGAATGGTATGGTTCTTCTCTTTAAATGGTGCATTGTCATCGCCTTTTTTATAGCCTTGTTTCTTATCTATATAAGGTTTTATGTCATACTTATTACAATATTATTATGAACTATCTCTGCATAATGAATTTCTAATATCTGAATTTGTCTTGGGTATCGATACATCAGATTGAATAATACTAAAACCAAAAGACTTATTAATATCCGCATAAGATACCCCGGCATGTTTTCAATGAGATAATTTGAGGATTGGGTATGAAGGAGCTTTATGATGGAAGGATCAGTTCTGCTGATCTGGGGAGGATTTAGCTCTATGTCGAGCGAAAAATCCGCGGAAAAACCCTCATCAGAATTGAGGATGAGGTATGATAAGTTTATAGGAAAGAAGGTCTTCTTCCTCATTTCACTCATCTTGGGGATAGTTCTGCTGGCCGGGTACGCTGCGACACAAGGCTCTGCAGACATAAGCGTCACTGATGTATATTCCACTATCCTGGCCAAGTTCATGCCTGGAACATTCCACACCGACTGGTTCTCGGACACCATCGTCTGGGGCCTGCGTCTGCACCGCATTCTTCTGGCGATAGTCGGCGGCATAGGTCTCGCCATCGCCGGTGCTGTGATGCAGGGCATCCTTAAGAATCCCCTAGCCAGCCCCTTCACCCTCGGCATCTCTTCTGCAGCCGGATTCGGTGCTGCCATGGCGATTGTCATGGGTGCGGGATTCGTGGGCGGCCAGTGGCTGATCGTGGGAAATGCCTTCATCTTCACGGTTTTGGCATCTCTCGCAGTCTACGGCCTCGCAAAATACAAGGGCATCACTCCAGAGACCATGATTTTAGCTGGAATTGCCATCATGTACCTCTTCTCTGCTATGACATCATTCTTGCAGTACGTGGGCCAGGCCGAGCAGGTGCAGGAGGTCGTCTTCTGGATGATGGGCTCTTTGGGCCGCTCCTCCTGGGACAAGGTCGCAATTGTGACCGCGGTCATCGCCCTCTGTTTCCCCTACCTTCTGCTGAAATCCTGGGACATCAATGCAATGGGTGCCGGAGATGAGACGGCCAAAAGCCTGGGAGTCAATGTGGAGAGGACTCGCGTCATCAGCATGATGCTTGTCTCTTTCATCACCGCAGCAGTGATCTGCTTTACTGGCACCATTGGATTCATCGGACTCGTCTCGCCCCATATCACCCGCATGGTGATCGGAGGCGACCACAGGTTCCTTCTACCGGCATCCGGTCTGGCGGGTGGGTTGCTGTTATTGGCTGCCGATACCGTAGCCAGAACACTGCTTGCTCCGGTAATCCTGCCGGTTGGCATCATGACTGCATTCCTTGGCGTGCCTTTCTTCGTTTATCTCTTCCTGCGCAGGAAGAAGGAGTTCTGGTGAGCGGCCAGTATGCGGTCCCCTGTCCATACTTTTTGCCATCAGATTTTTGTTATTAGATAATACATTTTTAGAGAAAAGTTTTATTAACTAGTTGCAGGATTAAGCCACAAAGCAATATGTCGCGGGAATTAAATTATGGCCAACCATTTCGGGAGTGAGGAGATATGGTAAAGATATCCATAAAAGACTTGACATTCAGCTATAAGAGCAATAAGATCCTGGATGATTTGAACATAAGTGTGGATGACTCGGAGATCGTAAGCCTGGTGGGCCCGAATGGATCTGGCAAGACCACACTGATCAAATGCATCGATCGGATTCTCAAGCCCAGGGGAAGCATTCTCCTGGAGGGCAGAGAGGTCCAGGAAATGAAGCAACAGGAGATCGCCAGGCAGATAGGCTATGTGCCTCAGTCCAGCGCTACTCCGCTGGCTACCACTGTATTTGATACGGTCCTCATGGGCAGAAGGCCGCATATCGGCTGGAGGGTATCTGACTTTGATCTTGACAAAGTATCAGACACATTAGAGCGACTGAATCTACAGGACCTGGCCATGCGAGACTTCGGCCAGCTCTCCGGCGGCCAGAAGCAGAAGGTGCTCATAGCAAGAGCGCTGGTCCAGGAGCCAACAGTCCTCCTCTTGGATGAGCCGACATCCAACCTTGACATGAAGCATCAACTGGATGTTCTGGAGACCATAAGCTCAATGGTCAAAGAGAAGGGAATCTCAGCGATAATGGCCATTCACGATCTCAATCTTGCTGCTCGATTCTCAGACAAGCTGGTGATGCTAAAGAAGGGCGTGGTCTATGCAGCAGGAAGCCCCATCGACCTCCTGAGCGAGAAAAACATCAGCGACGTCTACGGGGTTGAGGCGCTCGTCATGAGGTCTCTGGACAAGCCCTGCATAGTGCCTCTGCGATCCATCAACGGCGCTACTGCAGGCTGATCTGCCTGCATTCGGCATGTTTGATTGCAGCATCTCTTAATTTTTTATCTTAATATTATAGGTTCTAAACCGAAATAGTTTTAAGTATCTATTTCATTTACATATCAAATCATACTAATTAAAGATCTGATATGGTAGAACCATAGTGGTTGGTGAAATATGAAATGCTGTCTTAGAATTGCTTTGCTCGTCATGTTTGCCCTGGCAACGACCTCGATCGCGAACGGGTCAGTCCAGGGAGATCAAGATGGTGATAATCTTATCTCACAATCGGAGCTGCAAAATGCAGAGAACCTCTTTAAAAATGGAGGGATGACTGCAGATCAACTGGCCGATATCGAGCACATATATAAAAATTATCCCCGGACATTTGTAGATGCTATCAATAGAACTATAAGCATATACAAACCATTGAAAAGAATTGTTGTCCTTGGATCATTCACTCCGGAAGCGCTATCTATATTAAACGCATCCGATAAAATAGTCGGTGTCGATGTCGGCATTTCTGGCTTGGACGAATTGTATCCTGAGGTCAGC
>JAJRAX010000104.1 GCA_028679775.1 Methanothrix sp.
CATGAGCCGAAAGGATGCAGAGCTGCTCAGCGAGACCATAATCGATTACGTGGACGATGATCGCGGAACCGGTTTCATAATTCGTGGCCCGGAGGACGAAATATCCGGATGTGCTTCCTGCGCCAATGCCGACGACTGCGATCATGATCACAGCAGCTGCGACCACGATCACAACGAACACGACTGCGGATGCGGCTGCAGCTAGATCATTATAAAAATTTTATATTACTATTTTTATCATTAAATCCAATTCTTGCTCTGTGTAGTCCCGAATGTTTCTTGGTGTCCATGATCTGTTATCTAATTCAGGGAGATCCTGCCACACGATACCGATTTTCACTCTGAATCTGCGGACGTGTCTTTATGGTCACAGCTTGCGGACTTCTTGCATTTGTGTAATACAGCAAGGACACCAAGAAGCTTTTAGGACTCTATAGTTGTAATAATTATAATAATGCTGGATACAATAGATTAATCATAAGATATATTATTCTTTTCTCTCAGCCATCCAGTCAGCATCACCTCCAGTTCCCCTTTTCTCACCGGCTTGGCAATGAAATCGTCCATTCCTGCCATTATGCACTTCTCTCTGTCACCAGACATGGCAGATGCAGTCATGGCAATGATTGGAATGTTGCGATTGAGGACCATTGAGTCCTCCTGACGAATGCGTCTGGTGGCCTCGAAGCCGTCCATTTCAGGCATCTGGCAGTCCATCAATACCAGATCGTACGGCATAAGCTGCAGGGCATTGATTGCCTCTTGGCCGTTGGCTACGATGTCCACCTCATAGCCCAATTTTTTTATCATGGCCTGCGCTACCTTCTGGTTAATGAGATTGTCCTCTGCCACAAGGATGCGAACGCTATCATCAGACTCTTCCGGCGTGGCCTTTTGGACGAATTTTTCTGAATGGAATTTGCTCTTTTTGCTCACCCAATTGGCACTTCCCGAGCAACCCATACCCAAAGATCTAAAACTGGCTGTAAACCAGAATGTAGATCCCTCACCTTCCCGGCTTACCACTCCAATCCTGCCGCCCATCAGTTCGGCCAGCTGCCTCGATATTGCCAGTCCTAGGCCAGTGCCGCCGTATTTGCGGGTGGTTGAGCTGTCCACCTGAGTAAAAGGAGAAAAGAGGATTCCCATCCGATCCTGAGGAATGCCAATTCCCGTATCGTTGACCGAAAAATAGAGAACCACATCACAGCCCTCCATGGTTGAAGGAGAAATCAGGGAGACATGAACCTCAATCTTCCCTTGCGAGGTGAACTTCACGGCGTTGGAGAGCAGGTTTACGATAATCTGTCGCAGCTTTCCCTGATCTCCTGAAAGATGCAAGGGAACGTCTGAGTCTATCGATGAGCAGAGGTCGAGTCCCTTCTCCGAAGCAGCCGCAGCCAGCAGGCTCTTGGCTTCCTCCAGTGTAGAGTATAGATCGAAGTCAAGAACCTCAAGGTCCATCTTTTTTGCCTCCAGCTTGGAGAAATCCAGTATAGCATTGATAAGAGAGAGAAGAGACTCGCTGCTGATGCGAATGATTCGGGTGCATTCGAGCTGCTCGGCATCAAGCTTCGTGTCCATAAGTAGCCCAGTCATGCCGATTATGCCATTCAATGGGGTACGAATCTCATGGCTGACATTGGCCAGAAACCTGGATTTAGCCCTTGCCGCATCCTCCGCCTCTTCTTTGGCCAGGATCAATGCCTCTTCCGCCATCTTCAGCTCGGTAATATCATCGAAGATCATGCAGAACCTCTCCGGTGTCTTCCAGGGACGGTAGACATGACAATGGCAGTATTTCCCTGTCTCTTTGAGAAATACATCAAATGTAACCGGCTCTCCAGTCATAACCACATGGGCATAATTGTCTATCCATGATGGATCCGTTTCCGGCCAGACCTCATGCACAGTCTTTCCCAGAACATCATGAGACCGCACCCCTGTGAGGCATTCGTAGGCATCATTGATGTATTCAAAATTATAGCTAATAAACCTCCCTTTATCATCGAATACCGATTTGCAGACCGCAAAGGCATTCATCATGCTGCGCAGCATCCATGCCAGCTCCTCGGATCGTGACCAGATCAGCTCCCGTGCACGTCTGCGCAGAGTGATATCAGATTGAGTGCAGATGAAACGCAGCGGCCTGCCGTCCTCGCCCCGATCCATTACCTTTCCTCTATCCAGAATCCATTTGTAGCTGCTATCTTTCTGGAGGATGCGGTGCTGATCATGATAGATGGGTGTTTCAGCTAAGAGGTGCCTCTCCAGCTTGTAGAGACATGTATCCCGATCATCCGGATGAAGGCGTGAGCGCCATTCTTCAAGCGAGTCTCCGATATCCTGCGGATCATACCCCAGCATAGCGATCCATTGGGGTGAGAAGAAGACTCTGTCAGTCTCGATATTCCAGTCCCAAACACCGATGCCGGTGCCTTCAAGAGCGAACCTCCAGCGTTCTTGCCCCTCTTTCTTGGCTGTATCTCGTTCTTCTCTTCCGGATAGCAATGAAGATAGATCCATCTCATGATCATCGGCGGATGCTGCGTCCTCTGTCTGAGGCTTTCTGGGGTCCTTTCTCGCTTCACTATTGCCGCACATTATTTATCACTGAGATCATCATTAAAACGCAACTCATGAGATCGAAGCAGAGGATATCGATTTCCGTTTCGCACGTCAATTGCGTTATCTAGGGTTGTGAATGTAATTAGTAATAAATCTTTTCACTATATTCATACAGAAAATTTAGCAAAATTAATTAAAAAATGATTAAAGTATTTTTGCTATCGAGTGTGTTGGATAAATATAATCTCTATTTTCTGGGAGTTTCATTGCCAAAAAATCCAGATATTCCCTGTATAGCTCCTCCGGATGCAAATCAATTTCTGGATAGAATATATTTGCCAGATAGGCCTGTCCAACCACGCTGTCCATTCCCATCAGCATGCTCCAAAAGACAACGTAAACCTTTTCGTCTTTTACAGCAGTGATATTTGCAGCGCCGGGACGGGCCAGTATCTCATCTCTAACCTCTTTTATCGCCTTCATTATCTCTTCAGATTCAGTGTCAAATCCCAGATTATTCGAGGTCTGTCTCCTTAATATAATATCAGGATTCTCGTCGATAATCCATTCCCAGGGAAATTTTGGATACATCTTCAGCTCCCCTGCAATATTCGTTCCTCCGCTGACCTCAATCAATCCGTTTATGCCTGAGCCGCTCCCGTAAGATGACAGTTCTCCCAAGCCTCCTTTGTTGTCGCCTTCAAAGTACACGCGAGGCCGGGTTTTTCCCTGAATCGCCGAGCTGATCTTCTCTTGGCTGGAATTTCGCCAATTCAAGAAGCTCTCTGCCTCTTTTGTTCTGCCCAGGATCCTTCCCAAAAGTGATACCTCTCTGGTCAGGTTCTCAGGTTTATAGAAGTCCAAGCCGATCACAGTGATGTTCTTGAACGGCTCCAGTCCTTTGGCAATGTTTGCTGCACCGTAGGGCTGATCCGGATATGTGAAGGCCAGGACTATGATATCCGGCACAATTTCGTCTTTATTGTCTTTAGCTACCTCTGCAAACTTTTCAAAGTTGTTCTCGTTCCAGCCGCCGACTACAGTGGTCTTCTCCAGTCCAGGGAAGTACTCCGGTCTCTCTGCCACATCTTCTCTTACGCCTACGATCTTGTCCTTATCGCCAAGAAGCATAACCGCTTCGGCGTGATCGGTTCCCAATACTATGATTCTCTCAACGGGCTGCTGAATGGTTACTACTCTTCCCGCTGAGTCGGTTATGGTCATAGGGAATTTCTCATCATCTCCAGAGCAAACGCTTGATGCTAAAATGATGCATAAAAACGTCGCTATGCAATATCTCAGGTGTCTTAATGACATAGATTATCTCCTCCTTATGATTCTGCCAATTATCTGTCTTGCTAATCAATCTTTTGTTAGTACTTATAATTAATACTGGTTTTAAAAATCATGTTAAAAATTGCTTGAATGCAAAAAATACTGGCTAACAAAAACCAAGAGATAGCTATCAAACAGCCAGAGCAGCCGATTGATGCCACACTGTGTTTTTAGGAGGACACTGGGCGAGTCTCAGTCAATTCATTACGGTTTTCTCGCAGATTTTGGCTCAGGCCTCAGTGAAGACGGCGCTCCGAGCCCCAATGATCTGGCCAGGTCCCGGAGGTCCTTCTTGCCGGACTTTCTGGTTCTGGTTTTTCTTGGAATTTCTGCTTCATTGCTATCCTTCTTGCCGAATGACGTTGCTTTGGCCAGCAGAGGCTTCTTCAGGTTCCATTCCTCTACCTTCGTTTTGATGATCTCCCGGCCTTCGCCCGCATCTACTAGGATCAGCTCCGACTTCACCCAATCCGGCAGAAAGCCGCGGACCCCTGCCTGGCCCTCTTCAGAAAAACGGCGGTCGCCGAACAGGAGGACACCCCGCTCTGATTCTGAGCGGATGACCCTTCCTGCCGCCTGCAGTCCCCGGTTAATTGCGGGCAGAGTATAGGCGATCAGCATGCCGTTGGCCTGGCCATATTTTTTGGTGTAGTAGGCGTTGATCTCCTTTTGAATCTCGTTGTAGGCTGCGAGAGGCAATCCGACAACTGCCACGCCGTTTAATGCCTCGCCCCTGTAATCGATTCCCTCAGCTAGCTTTCCGCCGCATACGCCGGTCAGGACGCCTCCTCCTCGTTCGGCCAGTCGGAAGAACTCCTTGAGCAGATCAGGAACCTCGTCGGCGCTCCTAGGCTCGACGCACAACTTCTTTGACGCCTTACGACAGGAGGCCAGGCATACTTCTCTGTAGGCGTTCATCATCGGGTAAGAGGTAAAGAAGATCGCTACGTTTCCTGGAACGCATTCAATTATCGATCTGATATGCCCAGATATCTCCTCTCGGTTGTCTGAATCCTCTCGAATCTCAAGTTGGCTCGTGGCCTTCTTGGCTGCCAGAAGCAGACGGTTCTCGGCAGGAAATGGATTGGGCAGGCTCAGCTTCGTTGCCCGTTTCTCTTCGCCCAGACAGTACAGCTCATAGGCCTCCAGAGGTGAGAAGGTGCCGGAGAGCATGATTGTCGCATTGATGTTGTCGGTGATGCGCCTGATATTGGCGGCAGGATCGATATTGTTGACCTCCAGGCGGGCAATTCTCTTTCCTGCTAAGCCGGTAACAATGATCTTTCTCTGGTACGATGGGTCTCTCTCTGCCGTCTCAACATCATGGAGAAAGAGCAGCACAAGAGCAAGGCTCGGCTGGATGTCTCCCTGCAGGTTCTCCCGATCTCCCTCGGCCAAGTTAAGGTCAGCTACAGCCACTGCGACATCTGAGAAATTGGAGAGAGACTCCTCGATGCTGTCCAGTCCATCATAGAGAAAGGATCGGAATAGATCTGCGTCCAGGAGAGCTTCACCCTCAGTCATCCTCTCTTGCCTGCTTGACATGAATCTCCTGAGCCGGGGCAAAAGGAGGCGAATGACTCTGATTCCCTCCCGTCTCCAGGAGGCCTTTTCTTTCGTCTCATCCAGCCGGGCCTGGCCGAGGCTACCCTCGAACTTTTCTACCTCTCTCTCTGCCAGATCGATCATGCGCATTGTGAGGTGGCGGGAGTTCATGGCCCGTACTGCATCTCCCAGGTTGTGGGCTTCATCTATGATCAGCGTAACCTTGTCCGACTCCATCTCCAGCCATTGAAAGATGATATCCTGGAAGTCCGGGGAGAAGAGATGAGAGTAGTTCATGATCACAATATCGCTGTTCTTGGCATAGAGGCTCATGATCTCATATGGACAGACGCCCTGGCAAGACTCCTGAAGACCTGAGGGGGGCGTGACCCTCTTCTTCAGGTCCTCCACCACATCCAGGGCTCGACTGGACCGCCTGAAGTGGACCGTACCGTTCAGCTCGAATCCCTCTCTGCTTCTCAGGTAATAGGGACAGAATGTTCTGTAGCCTGGCTCTTCATCAGGAATGCTGTCGGCTGAGGGATCGTAGATGCTGGCGTTGCTCTTGCTGATCCGGGCTGAGACATAATTTTTGGTCCATTCCCTCAGCCTCGCACAGCCGGCATAAACGCTCTCCCCGCGAAATTCCTCCTCCAGGGGGCACATTCTCTGTTTGCCAACCATGTAGGCGATCTCCGGCTTGTGTCGGGTCTTCGACCAGATCTTGTTGATCTCATTGATGTAGATATCAATCTGAGAGACTGTTCTCACAGCTACTACAATCTTTCCAGATGCTGCGGCCAGCGCCGCGCAGATCGAGCTGGTCTTTCCGGTTCCTGTGGGCGCATCTATCATCAGAATGCCATGATCTCCATTGCTCACTGTATCGTAGACCGCGTCCAGCATCCTGTCCTGGTAGGGCCGGAGGGACTCGTAAGGGAAGTAATCCAGGTACACGAGAGGAGGATTGATACTAAGAAGAGATAAATGCTCGCCAAAAGATCTAATTC
>JAJRAX010000337.1 GCA_028679775.1 Methanothrix sp.
GCTGGTCCCACAGGGAGAGCTGCTGGGAGATGAGCGTGTCCTGGTTGATCATGGCATCGACCTGAACCGGGCCGAAGAACACCCGGTCCTTGGGGAGCCTGAACACGATGACCTCGCCGTATTGGGGATGGTCGGACCTGCTGGCCATCCAGGCGATCATGTTGTTCCTGTTCTGGGGCGTGAGCGGGATCATCTGGATGTACTGGAGCGCCCTTTCCCCGGGCAGGCGGATAAGGACAAAGTAGGGCTGCATCCGCTCCTGCTTCCCCTCGTATTTTTCCATGGGGAAGGCCCAGAGGTCTTCCCGGTTGTAAAAGACCTGGGGCACGGTCATGTGGTAGGTGCGGTACTTGTCAGCCTGGATGGTGAAAAAATCCTCCGGATAGCGGATGTGGTCCCTGAGCGTGGCGGGCATCAGGCCGCGGTCCTTGAACACGCCCGGGAACGCCCTGTTGTACATCCTGATGAGGGGGTCTTCCCGGTCGAAGATGTAGAGCTCCACCTTCCCGTTGTAGGCGTCCACGACCGCCTTGACCGAGTTGCGGATATAGTTCCGTCCCAGCCGGTCATAGGGTTCGGAGTAGGGGTAGCGGGCCGAGACCGTGTAGGCGTCCTGTATCCAGGAGAGCCTTCCCCCGCCGAGAACCAGGTAGGGGTCTTTGTCGAGCACGAGGAAGGGCGCTATGCGCCGCACCCTCTCGGCTACGTTCCTCCAGATCTGGATGGAGCTCGAGGGCTTCAGGTATCCGGAGATGAGGATGTTAATGTCCCGCAGGTCCCAGGCGAACAGGAGCTTTTTCCAGAGGCCGTCCAGGGGGATGCCGCCGGTTCCCTGGTAATTGGTGTATACGTTCCTGTCCCCGCTGGGGAAGTCGAGCTCCTTGATCCCGGTGTTCACGATGCGGTAGCCCGGCGTCCGTTCCCCATAGTAGAGGGCGGGCCGGGTTATGCGCAGGTAGGGGGAGACGGGCGGGATGTTGTCGATGATGTACCGGGGCAGCCCTTCCCCCACGGACTCGGACACGAAGCTCATGGCCAGGCCGAAGCCGTGGGTGAACTGGAGGGTCTGGTTCACCCAGGTCCTGGCCCGTTCCGGGAGCTCGCCGGCCAGCTCCCGGCCCGAGAGCATCACCTGGCGGTACCCCTCGCCGGGCAGGAGGTACCGGTCCACGTCCACCTCGTAGAACTGGTAGTACTGGCGGATGGCCTGGGTCTGGTTGATGGTCTGGAGGATGGGACGCCAGTCCCAGAGGCGGATGTTCCGGATGGTGTCCGAGTTGGCGGCCATGCTCGATGCGGTGAGGTCGTCCCGGGCGGAATAGGCGCGTTCCGTGACCCTGTCCAGGAGGTAGGCCTTCCGGGTCAGCGCGATGTTGTACCGGAGAAAGGGCTCTTCGAGGGAGAGCTCGTTGGGGCGGACCACGAAGC
>JAJRAX010000105.1 GCA_028679775.1 Methanothrix sp.
CGCCACTGATGAGATCGACACGGGCCTGGAGAGCGGCATGGTGCGCGACTGTCAGATGAAAGAGACCTGCAAAGCTCTGTTCTCAGATCTTCTCAAGAATAACCTCGGCCAGATAAAAACCAGCGAGGTCTCGGAGGAAAGGGTCCATGCCGCCAGAGAGAAGATGAAGCAGCTGAGGTCCAAGGCACCATACGATCAGTGCAAAAACTGCTTCTCCGAGGCGGCCAGGCTCTTCGACAAGCAGATCGACCTCATGCGCTCCTTGCGGATTTATCGAGATCATGATGGCGCGAAGAGTGCGGATGCGCTAAAAGATCTGCCGGAAGAGAGCGTGGTCGGCGCGATCCTGGAGCCCCTGAGCAACAAGCAGAGGCTTCAGATCATGAAGGCCCTTGCGACAGAGACGAAGACCTTTTCCGCGCTCTCCCATCTCACGAGCCTGCGGGGCGGCAATCTGCTCTTTCACCTGCAAAAACTGATGGAGAGCGGGATGATTCTGCAGAGGCATGAGCGAGGAGATTACATGATTACTGAGAAGGGATTTCGGGTGCTTCGAGGGGTGGCGGAGCTGTATGCGGATCTGGCTGAGAGCGGGACCGAGGGAAGAATGGAAAATTTAATGAAAGCGGAGCCTGTGATGAGCGTTCAGTAATTGCTTTTGAAATGCAGGATGAGTCAAGGCACAAGATCGTTTATGGTGGCATTTGAGTAGAATACAGCCAGCGGCTTTTAGCAGAGCTTTAACAGGTATCGACGCGAACCATCAGTGAGCATATCATCAACATCTACAGCGACCATGAACTCAGGTCGGATGCAACCATCCGGAAATTCCGGCTAGTTCAAACCGAAGGCAGCTCAGAGGACGTTGCCGCTGAGAGGGAGTTTGAGCAGGAGGTTGAACGACTTTTGCCATCCGACAGGAAAAAGATGAATTGAGTGGCCATGCCCAGTGCGCTCAACTATTCGCATCAGACATTTTTCTTACCTCTACCCCAACCACGCATTCCAGATCCTCGCACCCCACGATCTGCCCGTCCCGCAGCGTGTACATCTTCTGCGCCTGCCTTGCCAGTTCCAGGTTATGTGTGACGATCACCAGTGTCAAGCCCTTTCGGTTCAGCTCCCGGAACAGCTCGAAGATCATCTGTGATGTCGCAGAGTCCAAATTGCCCGTCGGCTCGTCTGCCAGGATGATTTTCGGATCGTTGATCAGCGCCCGCCCGATGGCCACGCGCTGCATCTCGCCGCCGGAGAGCTGCCCCGGCAGATGGTCGCCCCGGTCGGCCAGCCCCACCATCTGCAGGACCTCGTCGATTCTGTTTTTGTTGCAGTCCTTGCGGCTGAAGAGCAGCGGCAGCTCGATGTTCTCGCGCGCCGTGAGCGTGGGCATGAGGTAGAACTGCTGGAAGACAAAGCCGATGTTGTCGCGGCGCACTTTTACCAGCTCGCGCTCTTTGAGGCCGCAGGTCTCGATGCCGTTCAGCCGCAGGCTGCCGCTTGAAGGCGTGTCAAGGCAGCCCAGCACATTCAGCAGGGCCGTCTTGCCGGAGCCGGAGGGGCCGATGATGGAAACGAACTCGCCTTCATCGACGCCGAAATCCACATTCTTCAGGGCATGGATCTCCTCCCTGCCCCGGCGATAGGTTTTGACCAGATTCCTGGCTTCAATTATGCCGCTCATTCAAATCCACCTCGAATAGCTTCCATGGGCGAGAGCCGGGACGAAATGAAAGCCGGATACAGCCCGCAAATGAGCCCCAGCGCCACCGAAAATGCCAGCGCGAAGCCGATCAGCTCCGGGCTTAAGGACACCATCGTGCCCCGCGGCGCGTAAGGCAGCATCCCTTTCACGAAGCTCTCGATGAGGCTCGACCCCACGATGGCCGCAGCAGTTCCGATCAGGCCCCCGGCGAGCGTTATGAATACCGTCTCCGCCAGAACCATCTTGCCTATGTCCAGGCCCGAAGCTCCGATAGCCTTCATCATTCCGAACTCGCGCGTCCTTTCGTTCACCGACATGAGCAGCGTGTTGATGATGCCGAATGCGCTTATGATTAAAGCGATGGCTATGACCGTGAGCAGCAGCGACCGTGCCGAGCCAGCCAGGTTCATGATGGTGCCCATGATCTGGGTCATGGTGACCACCTGAATGTCGGGAATCTTCTCCATCTCCTCAGAGATCTTTTCAATCTGGGTCAGATCCTTGACCTTGACGGCAATGGTCGTGAGCATTCCCTGCTTATTGAAGACCCGCTGCGCCTCGGCCAGAGGCACGAAATGGAATTGATCGTCCTGGTCTCCGGTTCTGTCCAGGATGCCGATAATGGTAAAGTTCTTGAACGGTCCGGCAGGCAGCATCGACCCCACCGTTAAGTTCTCCTTGTCCGCCAGCCCCCTGCCTACGAGCATAACATTGGTCCCGTTGTCCGTGAAGAACCGTCCCTGCACTTTCCACCAGGGCTTCAGCTCTCTTACCTCATCAATCTTTATTCCAAAAACCACATGGGGCACGTCCTTGCCGGTCTTGGCGTCCTGGCGGATGAACTGCTGCATGAGCATGGGCGTCGCAAGCTCTATCCCGTCGATGCCGCTCACATTCTTGAGATCCGTTGCAGTAAGATATTTGGGAATTACTCCTCCATGCAAGATCAACGACGCTGCCTCATAGGGGCAGCCCTTGGGCACAGCCAGGATATGAACACCCAGGCCGCCCATCTCCTTGTTCAGCTCTTTTTCGTACCCTGAGTTAAGGGATAGAAGGCTGAACAGAACGGTAATGGCGATGGCCACGCCTAAAACCGTTAATAATGTCCTCCCCCTCCGTCGCAACAAATTCTTTGTCGCCAGAGTGAGGAAATTCATCTGTAGATCTCTCCATCTATCTCCACGATCTTTCCGATCATCGTGGGGTCCCCGTTTTTGGTGGTTACCTTACCGTAGACTCTGGCATCGGAGCCGCTCTTCTGGGGAATGACGAAGTTGCTGGGCAGGATATTGACGTACAGGCTCGCACTTCCATCATTCAGGATGAACCAGCAGCCTGAGGCGCATTCCGTCTCTATCTTCCCCTGAAGCACTACATCCTTACCGTCGTATGCAGGCTCATTCTTAACGATGTCTTGGATCGCAACCACATCACCCTTAAGTTCCGCAGGCTCATCCGCGGCCTGGACCGCCTGCACCGCCATGGCTATCAGAGTTATCAAGACCAAAGCTTCCGCCAGTCTGTTCCATCTCATTCGTTTTCACCTTCGTATTTTCCAAATTATCATTTTATGTCTATTAGTGATATCAAAATATAAGGCAGGCGATGCTGCCGCCTGACTTGTTCAATTGTTAATTGTGCTGCAGCATGCCGCACAGTTGTTTTTGCAGCAAACCTGACAGTCGCCTGCCGCCCCACATCCGTCATGAGAGCAGTGGCCCTGGCAGGGAGAAGTTGCCGCGACTCCTCCGGCATCTGATTGAGCCGATGAGCCTGGGCAGGTTGTTGTGCATCCCGGCTGCAGACAAGGCATGTTGACGGGACAACTTGAGCCGCCACATGACCCCGACTTTCCGAACGCCAATCCAGATCCTGCAAGCAACAGGACTATTAATACGATAGCAAGTTTCTTCATTTTAAATCACGTCACTCATCTTTTGTGAACCTTCCGGGCTCACAACAGCTAACAGAACCGATAAACATAAGACGATTTAGATTCTGGCAAATATCATGCGGCTAATGTTAGAGATTCTCTGCATTTTTGAGAATTCATTATTTTTGAAATTCCATTATTGTTGACTAAAATAGAGAAATGGACAGCAAACACCTTCCAGAAAAAAGGATAGCACGAAGTATCTTTCACCTAAATCTTCCCGAACAGATCCTCCTTTGCGCCCTGCTTCTCGGACCTGTAGCCGCCCTTCACGGTTGCATGGATGGCCTTTTTGTAGAACTTGTTCGTGTACTCCTTGGCCATGCGCCG
>JAJRAX010000106.1 GCA_028679775.1 Methanothrix sp.
GGGTAACTGTCGCTTGCAGGTTTAAGGGGAGGAGAAGGCTCCGGGATTAACTGGCATGTAGCCTCGATGGCAACCGCTGGCGCGCCCGCCATTTAACAGATGATACGGATTATAACGTTGGGGTAAAGGGGTAGAGAAGACCCATCTCCTTCAGGGGCATGGGAGGAAGTCACAGCAGCTACAATCAAATATTGCCCTGATTCCGTCCTAAACCAAAATCCTCCTTTGGCAGAGAAAAGAGATCGCTGTGTCCGTCAAAGCAGCAAGGAATCCCGCGATCATCCTTTGTGCTGTTTAAAAAGACGGTTTTTGAATTTATGTTTCTCAGGATGCTAAAGCGACCTGCGTACCTCTCATCAGACTCAATTACCGTCGGATAGATCGAATGCTTAAAATCGTATTCACTGTCAGTGAGCTTGTAATTCAGATCAGCTATGCCTGTACTCTCCGCCCAAATACCGTATATCATCTCCCGATTGGGCTTGAAGTTGACTGAGATGAGCGTATCATTGAATTTAGAACTCTCGGGCAAGAGCATCGCCAGCACAGTCGCATTCATGCCTGTTAGCAGCATTCCGGCATTTGTTTTAGCGAAAAGCTGCTTGTTGTAGAGAAAATTGCTCGCCAAGAAGTCCTGGTTGTTCCCGACCAGGCTCATGTCATTAATATTCTCTCCAGAATAGTTTATCTGCCTGTTCGACTTTATGATTACCGGCCAGCTCTCAAAATAATTCACTAGGATGTAAGGGCTGTTGGCCACTTTGGTCAGGATTACATTGACAGATTCCGTTGTATCCGCCTTAAGAAATATGCTTCCCTCTAAGCTATAATTTCCCTCCAAGGCAGAGGTTCTACTCCGCAAGAGGACATCGTTCTCCTGTAACTCGTAAAAGCTGGAGTGATACGGACTCAAAGACCGACCGCGGTAATCCACAGGAGACACGACTCCCCGAACGGATTGAGTGAGCTCAAAGCTGATATTCTGGCTATCGCGTTCAATGGACCAGGCTGATGTATTTGTCTTGACCTTAGAGGACCATATGGTGGCATCGACGTTGATGAGAAATGCGATGACTATGATCAAAGCAACAATTACGAACAGTCGGTGCTTCCCCCTGAGACTATCCATTGACATAAAAGAACCCACCCATCAAAAGTCAAACAACGACCTCTGCCCGCCCCGTGTATCCTCATCTCCGGCCAGCTCAGGCAGCTTAACCTCACCATATCTTCCTCCGCCCCCTGCAATCACATCAACTCTGCCCGACCGGAAGTTCTGGATTGCCTCCAAGACTCTAGGATCGACGGATAGCTCCGATAGATCCGCCTCTACCAGAACCTCTATCTCCGTCCTATGACTTGTCAGCTCGCTCCAGCACATCTGCACAGCCGCAGCCGTGACGCTCTTGTAGCCCAGGGCAAGGGCAATGATCTCGGCCAGGGGAATTATATGCATGTAGGGAGGCCTGTGAGTGGGGTGCAAAGGAGTCTCATAATCAGCCAAGAGGTTTACTCGATCCATGACGCCGAGCTTTATCATGCCACCACAGTCAGGGCAACGTCCCATGAGATCATCCTTCTCGGAGAGAGAGTACTGCCTGTAGCAGCGCGTGCATGCCGTGCGGTTGTACTTGCCCTCTGCCGGGAAGAAGCCAACATTGAGCAATGTGCTGCGCCCCCCCTCGCGCCGGAGGGCCAGGCTGATCTCTTTAAAGCTGAAATCCTGTAGTTGCATCCGGTTGAACTCACGGGCCAGTTTATTGGAGCGAGGCGAATGGGCATCGGAGTTAGAGAGAAACGTTCTGGTGGATAGCTCAGCAATTCTGTCCGCATAATCGGTATCTGCAGAAAGCCCTAGCTCAATGAAGCTGACCCTGTCTGCCTTCTCTTGATAGCACTCCGCAAGAGAATTGTAGTAAGCATACAATCCCGTCCATGGAGTGAAAGCATGAGCCGGCCCCATGAGTCCGTCTGCCTCGAAGACAAGGTCCGCAATCTCTGAACCATTCAAATGCAACCGCGGCCTGCCGTCCGCCGACAGATTGGTGCTGTAGGCGGCGAAGCCCTCCTGCAGTTGCTCTGCTTTGCTGATATCCGGCAGGAAGATGAGATGATGGACGCGTCTTACGTCCTCTACCTCCACGCTGAGGACAAAATGAGTGTCGTCCAGGAGGTAGACCCCGTCAGATTCTGGAAGCCGCCTGATGGCATCCAGCCACTGAGGATGCAAGCAGTCTCCTGTGGCCACGATCTTCACTCCCTTTCGAGCTGCCCCTTTGGCAATCTCAGGCAGAAGCATATCTGAGGAGACCGCCATAGAATACCTGGAATGAATATGAAGATCGAGGTTTAACTGCATCACATCCGCTATTTTCTATGCGGGGATAAACCCTTTATGCTCGGCCTTCTACTCAAGCATCTGTGCGAGAGAGACTGAGAGGAGTCCTGGAAGGATTTGCCCGCGGCGAGATGGACATCGATGAGGCCTTGAGCCGCATCAAAACAGAAAGCTTCCTGGCCGTAGGAGATGTGGCCAAACTGGACATCAGCAGGGAGGATCGAGTGGGCATTGCCGAGGCCATACTGGCAGAGGGAAAGGATAAAGCGGATCTTCTGGCCATATCCCTTGCCCACCTGCAGGCGACGGGCCGCGTGGTCATCACTCGTGTCTCGGCGGAGCAGCTTGAACTCCTGAGTTCTGCCAGCCTGCCGGAGGGATGTGTGCTGGAGCATAACTCTAAAGCCCGGACTGTCGTTATTCGATCTGCGAAGATCTGGCCAAAATCCGGATTGGTTGGCATCCTGGCAGCCGGAACCGCAGATATTCCGGTCGCAGAGGAAGCGCGTGTTGTGGCAGAGGAGATGGGCTCTAATGTGCTCTTCGAGTACGATGTTGGTGTGGCAGGCATTCACCGCCTTTTTCCCTGCCTGATGAGAATGGAAAAAGCAGATGTCATTGTGGTAGCTGCCGGGCGAGAGGGCACTTTGCCTGCAGTGGTGGCAGGATTGGTGGAGGCTCCAGTCATCGGACTGCCTGTATCCACAGGCTATGGTCTGGGTGGAAGCGGCCAGGCGGCGCTTTATTCCATGTTGCAGTCATGCTCAGTTCTTACTGTGGTCAATATAGATGCAGGATTTGTAGCAGGCGCTTATGCGGCAAAGATCGCCAGACAGAAGGCGTTTGGCAAAAAACAGTCATAAATTATTTCCAGAAAAGTATTTATACGATCAAAAAGGTTTGTAAACGAGAGCGGGTACACTCATCTTTTTTACTAACCCCCACTCCCCTACCCGCTCGTCACTAATTACCCTGAGATTCTCAGGCATGGGGGCTCATGGAATCAATTCGCAAATACCACCACAATTCATGCATAGAACTTCAATTTTTTGAATATTTGCCAGTTCTAACCGAGATGGCATTGCTATATCTTTATTCGAGGGATTCGCTACCTTGCTTGCCACCTTTGCGTCAAGTTTTCTTCTCATGTAAATATAAGCGATCTCTGGGTCTAACTTATATATGTCCATATAGGCCTTCCTGGATAGATGCTCCCCGTTAGCCGAAATATAAACTGTGTCCCCAATCACCGGAACGATCTTTCCTGAAGGTAGGACCCATTCAAAACCCTGAACAGGCGTGCCCTGCAACTCAGTATCAGCGAGATCTGGCTCAGAGGGATTCACAGAAATAACATTAAATGCGCCGCAATTTTTGCATATTAACGAAAATTCGTATATCGCATCCGTGCCTGCCGGTTCGATATTCAAATCATTTATTTTGCCACAATTATGGCATTTAATTTTTATTTTTATCCCTCTCAGACCATTTGCTTGTATATAGATCATACTAAGATAAATAAATATACTAAGCCATAATAAGAAAAAGTCTTTCTTAATGCAATTCCGTACGTTTAAAATACAATATACTGTCCATTAGCTTCATAATTATTCATTGTTGGGAGATCCAGAGCAAGAGCCAGACTGTCGGCCCTCGCGCTGGCGCTGAATGGACGCATGGAATCATTAATTCCAATGCAATTTCGTTTATACAATTAGTGTTTACTTAAGGATTTCGGTAGGCCTTCAGCATTCTCGCCAATCCGATTCCCTGCTCAGACTGCAGGTCTCGATCTCTGCCCCCGATTCTCGACAGTAGTCCTGGATCCTATGCAGGGCGTGGTCAACCATCCCTCCAGAGGTCATGATGAGGGCACTCTTGCCAGTCAATGCCTTGAGAATGCACTTGTCGATGACACCATAGGTGAAGTCCAATGAGATGTTGCACCGTTCAGACAGCGCCTTGGCGGCGGTTCCCATGCCACCAATAAAGCTGACGGAATCCCGGTCGATCAACGTCCGAATCTCACACTCATGGACTTGATCCACATCGCAGATGTAAATCTTGCCGCTAGCTTGGGCACCATCCCCGGACTTATGCTGCAATAGATCGCATAGCTCAAGGATGTTTCGCGGCGGCTTGGATACTCGGGCAATGCCTCGGCCTATCAGCTCATGGTAGATATCCACCACAAGGGGCAACTTGAGTCTGGCGTCTCTGATGAGATCGACATCACCAAATACATCCTGTGCGGTCCCCCGGCGCACAACTTCTCCGTCTTTCATGAGGATGACCTCATCCGCCCAGCGGTAGGCCAGCTCCACATCATGGGTCGAGATGATCAATGTCTTTCCACCATGGTTCAGCTCATCGAGCATCTCCATAATCTCCTCGGAGCTGGCTGGATCGAGATTGGACGTGGGCTCATCGAGGATCATCACCTCCGGCTCCATTGCAAGTATTCCCGCGATGGCCACCCTTTTTTTCTCCCCGCCGCTCAGGTGATGAGGCGGACGCCGCTCATATCCGCACAGTCCCACATATTGCAGGGCAAATCCCACATACCTCTTCACCTTCTCAGACGGAAATCCCAGATTGATCGGTCCGAAGGCCACATCCTGGTAGACGGTTGGAGCAAAGAGCTGATCGTCGGAGTTCTGGAAGACCATGCCCACCGCTCGTCGGATAGACCTAAGGCTTGCCGCATCGTACCTCAATGGCTTGCCTAAAAAGAGAACCTCGCCGGAGTTGGGTCGTAAGATGCCATTCATCATGAGCATGAGAGTGGACTTGCCGGCACCATTGGGACCTACCAAGGCTACTTTTTTCCCCTGATCCAAAGAGATGTTGATCCCTTTAATGGCTTGGGTTCCGTCCCCATAGGAATAGCTGAGATCTCGGGTTTCGATTATCTTCGTCATGATCAACTCACATGAGAGAGATATCCCTTGATAAAACGGAGATGGTCGCAGTCGCAATCAGATAAAGAGCCACGGCGATTATCTGGCGGGGGGCCGCTCTGTTTTCCTCTTCCATGAGACCTAGCTTGCCATCGTAGCAGCGAGAGTCCATTGCAACTATGAGCCTCTCTCCCTGCTCCCAAGAACGCAAGAAGAGGACGCTGGATAACATTGCAAAGGATGTGAGAGAGCTTCTTGCCCTGGCATCACCCAGACGCATCACCTGAGCGCAGTGGATCCTAGAAGCCTGATCCAGGAAGACGAAGATGTATCTGTAGATCATCATGGACAACTCAATGACCGACTCAGGGATATGCAGGGATTTGAGCGTTGCGAAGATTTCAATCATCGGTGTTGTCAGAGCTATGAAAAACAGCGAGCACATGCCACCAAAAGTTCTGGAGATGAGAAGAATAGCTAGCTCTGCACCATCCTCTCGCAAGGAGAAGGTCGTGCCGAAGAGCTGCATAGAATAGAGAGGCTGGCCCGCGCCATGCATGAAGGCCACTACGACCGCGCTGATCAGGGCGAAGGAGAGGGGCACTAGCAGTAGCCGTGAGTAGATTCGTCCTGGAATCTTAGCCAGGACCAATATGGCGAGACTTAGGGTTAAGGCCACGAACAATGGGGCAACAGGCGTTGTAGATGATACAGAAATCAGGATGCAGCCAATCCCCAAGAGCAGCTTGAGATGAGGGCTAGTCTCTCGCAGGGCATTGCTATGGGCATAATCGTCTAGGATGTCATGCATTCGACTATCCTTCTCTCTTCCGGGCGGAGTTGTCTTTTTTAGCATTCTCAACTGCTCGATAGTAACCCAAGAAATAGCCGATGATGAGGCTGCCGATGGCCGCCTGCAAGGCAAAAAGGAGACTTTCGATCTCGCCGCTCGGTGGCTGGTAGATTGACGAAAACCAGGGGACATAGGTTCCGCCGGTGATTTGTGAGATCACATTCTCTGCCTGGCTGTCTGCGCCGCTCCACTCGTGATTTCCGCTGGAGCTGACAGCGAGAAAGGTGGCGATGAAGAGCCCAATCACAGCCAGAGCAATGTGCTCCAGCTTTATGCCAAAACCTCGTTTCATGACATGGCCTCCTTCAGCCTTTTTATGGTGCTCTGTGTGACGACATTCATCCTCAGCAGCACATCGCTTCTCAAAGCGACGATGTACTTGAACATCAAAGCAGTCACCACTCCCTCCACTATGGCCAGTGGAATCTGGGTTATGGCAAACACTGCTGCAAATGCCTCGAAAGACGTTATGGTTCCTGTTGCCGAGGGAAAGGCAAGAGCAAGCTGAATGGATGTGACCAGGTAGGTGGCCCAGTCGGCCAAGGTCGCAGCCAGGAAGACTGATAGGTAGAGATGCAGTCTTGCTTTTGTGGCAGCTTTGTAGACCAGGTATCCCACCGTCGGACCTGCAATGCCCATAGAGAATGTGTTTGCCCCGAGGGTGGTGAGGCCGCCATGAGCCAGAAACACTGCCTGGTAGACGAGCACGATCACAGCCAGGACAGATGTTATCCAGGGGCCGAAGAGGATAGCACCCATTCCAGTGCCAGTGGGATGAGAGCAGCTTCCGGTGACGGAGGGAAGTTTCAGGGAGGAGAGGACGAAGACGAAGGCCCCAGCCACAGCCAGCAAGGGCAGAGTCTCTCGGCTGTCCTTTATCATCTTGTTCATTCTGTAAACGCCGTAAGCCACCACGGGAAGGGAGAGACCAAACCAGATCTCCCACCAGGGATGAGGGAGAAAGCCCTCCATTATGTGCATCTCGTCACCTCAAGTGGCTCATGCATTCATCCATATAAGGTTTTCTTGTGTTAGGACCAAATTAGTTTAACAACCACTTTCGCATCGCTTATGAATCGCCTTTAAATATTTCACCCGTTTAACGGATTTCATCTTGACCCAAATATTCACAGTCTCTGAGCTGAATTTAAGGATATCAGATCGCCTGGATGGTGATGTTCGCCTGCATGACCTCTGGGCGCGTGGCGAGGTATCCAACTATCTTCACCATCGATCAGGGCACAGATACTTCACCCTCAAGGACCAGAACTCTCAGATCTCCTGCGTCCTCTTCAAGAATAACGGCCTATCTCTCGACTTTGATCTGGCGGATGGCAAGAACGTCATGGTCTTTGGAGATATTGCTGTTTACAGGCCGCAGGGTAGAGTGCAACTGGTGGCCCGAGGCATAAAGAAGGACGAGGGGCTGGGGTACAGGCACCAACAACTCGAACAGCTCAAGAAGAAACTGGCCTCTGAAGGGCTTTTCGCATCAGAACGTAAGCGTGCTCTGCCCCGCTATCCTGAGCGAATAGGCATTGTCACATCTCCACAGGGGGCGGCGCTGCATGATGTCATTCGAACTCTCGGCTCATATCCCGCGAGGATCATCATCTCACCGGCCCAGGTGCAGGGAGAGGAAGCCGAGAAGAGCATCGCTTCTGCCATCATGGCCTTGAGGGGCAAAACTGATGTGATCATCGTCTGTCGCGGAGGAGGATCGACGGAAGATCTGTGGTGCTTCAACTCCGAGATCGTAGCTCGCGCAATATTTGCATGCGACGCGCCAGTCATCTCGGCCATCGGCCATGAAACTGATGTTACAATCGCCGATTATGTAGCTGACCTGCGGGCTGCGACGCCTACAGCAGCGGCCAAAATGGCTGTCCCGGATGCAGAGGAGCTAAAGCAATCCCTCAGCGTCACTGAGGTTCGGATGGTTCGCGCCCTGTGGACGATCCTGGAGAGACGGGAAGAACGTCTGGATTATCTCATGAATGCCGTCTCAGCCAAGAGGATGTACTCTTTGGCGCAGGATGCCCGACAGCGTCTGGACTATCTGAGCGAGAGGCTGGAGGCAGCTGAGGCCAGAGAGCTGCAGACTCACAGGAGTCGTCTGGAGCTGGCACAGGGACGGCTGATAGCTGTCGGCCCGCGCGCCACACTCTCGCGCGGCTATGCCATCGCCCGCTCTGCCGATGGCTTGATACTGACCGCCCAAGATGCCCAGCCTGGGCAGGAGATAGAGCTGATCCTCGGAAGAGGAAGGCTACTGTGTAGAGTTTTGGAGTGCCGGGAGGAGAAGGAGGCAATGCAATGACCAAAGAAGAGAAGATCGGCCTGGAAGAAGCAATGGATGATCTTGAAGAGATCGTCGAGGTGCTGGAAGAAGGAAAGATGACCCTGGAAGAGAGCCTGGATCTCTACGAAAAGGGAATGAAGCGGGTCAAGCTCTGTCAGGCCCGGTTGCAGAGCGCCGAGAAGAGGATCGAGAGCCTGACTGGTGAGCTGCCGCCAGATCTGAGCTGAATTTAAAA
>JAJRAX010000001.1 GCA_028679775.1 Methanothrix sp.
GGTAGTGTCTCGATAATGCTGTAAAATAGTAGTAGTAATCCTGGCTATCATAAGACTGCCACTAAAATATTAGCAGCATTCTGATCTGCCAATAGGATTTATAATAAGCCCTGTATCCTTACTTGAGATATCTGACCAAATCAAGGAGGACACAGGGCATGGAACCATTGGAGCCAATAATAAATTATCTTGTCGATCCGAATAGCGGACTGAAGCAGGTTATAACAGAATTTCTGAATGCAGTGATGCAATATGAAGCCTATCAGCAAAGCGGCGTACTTCCTTACGAGCGCAGCCCTCAAAGAAAGGCGCATCGAAACGGCATTCGATCACGAACCCTCAAGAGCCGTGTAGGAGAAATAACTCTTGAAAAGCCTCAGTTTAGGGAATTTCCTTTTGAATCCAAGGTATTTGAAAGATATTCTCGCGTAGAGCAGGCTTTACTCATGAGCATAGCAGAATCGTACATCCAGGGCGTTTCCACTCGTAGAATGGAAGATTTAGTCAAAAGCTTTGGCCTTAATCGCTTATCTGCATCAGAAGTCTCTCGGATATGCTCTATTCTGGATGAAAAAGTTGAAGAGTTTCTGAAAAGGCCAATTGAAGCCAAGGTCCAATATCTGATCGTGGATGCAACCTATTTCAAGGTGAGATCTGGTGCTCAGTATAAAACCAGAGCACTCCTGATTATCGTAGGAATACGCGAAGATGGTCTTCGAGAGATACTGGGCGCGAGCATTGCTGAATCGGAAGATAGCGGTTATTGGTCAACCTTGTTTCGAAGCCTTAAAGATAGAGGGCTAGAGGGCGTCGAGATGGTAATATCTGATGCGCATAAGGGAATTCAAAAGGCAGTGGAATCGTCATTCCTTGGAGCTTCCTGGCAGTATTGCCAAGTTCATTTCTCCAGAACTGTACTGGAGAGCATCTCTAATAAGGACAAAGCAGAGATTGCCGAGATGCTCAAAGAGGCATTGGATGACGAGTCGAAAATGCAGGATCTGGCAAGGGAGCTTAGTGAGCAGGGTTATTCACAAGCAGCCGAGACCATTGATAGGTTTAGATTTGATCTGTGGAATTATAAGGCATATCCGAAGGCCCATTGGAAAAGACTACGCACCACTAACCTTGTTGAACGGATAAACAAGGAATTAAAACGCAGAAGCAGACCGGTGGGTGCATTTCCAAGCGATAGGTCCTTGATGAGGCTCGCTGGGTGCATCATGATAAATATTAATGAGGAGTGGATTACGGGCAAAAAGTATCTATCGATGAACGAGGACTAAGTATTGTGTAGGATACAGGGCGTCTGTGAAATTACAGCAATTTCGGGACACTACCATCCCCAACCTAAAGGAGGGGGAATTCGTGATCCTTCGAACTCCCTATGTAATAATACTACGTATATGATATTTATAGTCGCTTAGCATGAGGTTGTCATCCATTAAGTGGTGCTGTTGAACTCAATAACCTTATCGGGCTTCGCTTCTATCTCCTCTTGAGCCCTCTTTACGTTATCCTGAAATTCCCGGCTGGAAGGCACAATTGATGCCGCACGCTCGAAACAAACCTCTGCCTCCTGGGGGAGATTCTGATCCAATAGGACCAAACCCTTGGTGTTCCAGGCATCGGCATTCTGGCTATTGAGATCTATTGCTCTCTCAAGGCTTGATAGTGCCGGGTCGTAGCTGCCCTGCATCGCCAAAATTACGCCCTGCTGGTACCAGGCTTTTTCAAGAGATGGATCCAGAGAGGTCGCCTGTTCGTAGGCCTGCAGTGCCTCATCGCTTCTCTTCACGGCTTCAAGGATAATTCCTTTGTTAAACCAATAATTGGCATTTTTTGGCTCAATCTCTAAGGCCTTCTCTAGGGATTCCAGTGCCTCATCATTCTGTCTCATCCCACCTGAGAGGATCAGAGCACGGTCGTTGTAGGCCTGAGCATTGGACCCGTCCAGCTTGATCAGCTCGTCGAAGCTGTCTACTGCCTCGCTATATCTCTTCATCTTGAGGAGAATATTGGCCTTGAAGCTCCAGGCCCAGGTATCGTCAGGTTTGATTGCCAGGTACTCGTCGATGTCCTGCACTGCCAGAGAGTAAGATCCATTCTGGTAGTCGCTCTGAGTCTGGGCGAGCCAATAGTTGGCATCTTCACCTGTGGCCAGGACAGTTGTTGCCAGGGATAATGCAATGATAAGAAGAGCTACGGACTTCATGCTTTATAATGTATTCGAATAAGTGGATATAGCTTGCGGTCGGACAAAATGCTTTATGCAAAGCGTACTATGAAACATACAGAATCATTGTTTCATTAAAATAAGTTAGAAGATCGCCTAAGGGACGATCTTCTCTGCCTCTTCTGCGGTATAGCCCAGATGAACGACGCTGCACAGCTTCCTTACCAGAAGAGTGGGATTGGAGGCCTGGAAGATGTTTCTGCCGAAGGCAACGCCCGCTCCACCCACATTGATTGCATCGTAGACCATCTGCAACAGATCCCTCTCTGTTTCCACCTTCGGTCCGCCAGCAATGACCACTGGAACGCTGCAGCCTTCAACAACCTCCCGGAAGCTGTCGGGCGATCCTGTGTAATTGGTCTTGACGATATCCACCCCAAGCTCTGAGCCAATCCTGGCTGCAAGCTTGACGTACTCCACGCCGTGCTCGCTCTTGACCTTCGGCCCGCGAGGATACATCATGGCAATGAGAGGCATGCCCCAGAGATCGCAGGTCCTGGCCACTCTGCCCAGATCGTGCAGCATTTCTGCCTCATCCTCAGCGCCGACATTGACATGGATGCTGACAGCATCAGCGCCCACTCTTATGGCATCCTCTACACGAGTCACCAGAACCTTGTGGTTGGGATCAGGACCCAGAGAACTGGATGCTGAAAGGTGAATGATCAATCCAATATCGCGCCCATATCCCCGGTGACCATGCATCGGCAGCCCCATGTGCCCTAAAACCGCATTGGCACCGCCCTCTGCAACCTTGTCCACGGTGGATGGCAGGTCCGTGATGCCAGCGATGGGGCCTACAGATATCCCGTGATCCATGGGTACTATAACCGTTCTATGTGTTTTGCGATCTAAGATTCGCTCCAATCTGATCGCCTTTCCGATCTTGCTCATGGAAATAGCCTTGTAAATACTGAAATTAAAGATGATGGTCGAAATGAGACATTATTGATCAGAATTTAATCAAAATTCAAAAGCAAGATATTAAATATCTTTAGGTAGCAATCAGTTAAAGGGGATTAAATGAAGTGGTTAGTTTTGGCATTAGCTATTTTGATGGCTGCCTTCTTTCCGGCAATGGTCATGGGAGCCAATCCAACACTCACTGTGATTGGAGAAGGAACAGCTACGGTGCCCGCAGATTCAGTCATGATTTCGGTTTATGTGGAGAGCAGACTCGGAAACAGCAGCGCTGCCCAGAAGGAAGTCATGGAGATGATGGACCAGGTGATCGATGCTATGAAAGCAGCCGGTGTCAAGGATGAGGATATAATGGCTGGGCAGGCCAGCAGTGCCACCAGCTTTCAGTCCACAAGCAAGGTCTGCAGAAAAGTGAACAACAGCACTGTATGTGAAAACGACAACATACAAGCTACTTCTCTAGAGAGATCGGCTACAGTCAAGCTCAAGAGCACAGACAAGACAGTAATCAATAAGGTGCTGAACGCTGCTCGATCAGCTGGTGCAGAAGCTAATGTGATGGCTTATAGCTTATCTGATTCAAGCCAAGCAGAGTCTGATGCTCGAAACAAGGCGATAGCCAATGCCAAAAAGAATGCGGCAGGGATGGCGGCAATGCAGGGAATGGATATCGGCGAGGTGCTGGAGATTTCCGATTACGGATATCCTGATGCTCTTTATGAGAACTCAGGCGGATCGTCTGAGAGCGGGATGGTAGTAATCACATCCTACGTGATGGTCACCTATGAACTAAAAGTATAAAATAATTTAGGCAGATTAGATTGGGGAGATCCTCATGAAATCAATTAGCATAGCAATGCTGGGAATAGTGCTCGTCCTTATAGCGGCGCCCATGACTGTCGCAGTTGAGGATGACATATCCAAGCTCATAGTACAGGGTGAAGGAAAAGTGACTGTGGCTCCAGATAAGGCAACGGTGGTTTTGGGCGTGGAGACCAGAGATCCGAGCGCTATGGTGGCCGCTTCTGAAAACGCCCGGTTGATGAACGAAACCATCGCAGCACTGCTGGCTGCAGGAATTTCCGAGAACGAGATTCAGACCAGCAGCTATAGCCTAGGCACAGTGCCGCAAGAAGAGCCAGTCGCCTCAGGAAAGGCGCAAAATGAGGCCCCGCAGTTCATAGCCTCAAACATCGTCACAGCCAACCTGAACAACACAGCCGATGTAGGAAGTGTGCTGGACGCAGCGGTAACGGCCGGCTCTAACAGCATTCAGGAGGTCTCCTTTGACCTGAAAGATCCGCAGCCCCAGAAGGATCTGGCACTCACCGAGGCAATTGAGGACGCCAGGAGAAAAGCGGGGATTGCCGCCAAGGCAGCAGGCGTGAATCTGGGACGGCTGCTGGAGATCAACGAGGGCTATGGATACGTCTCTCTTGCATCCAAGAGCGCTTCGTTTGACATTGCCACGCCAGTCTCTCCCGGCAATATGGAAATCACTGCAAGCGTGACCCTCACCTACGAAATATCCTGAACGAGAAAAATAGAAAAATGGAGACCCTGGCAGTCTCCATTTAATCGATTGCGATCCCCTCATCTGGCGAGGTCATGTTCCAGTCAGGGGCCTGCCAGCCCCCGTACCTGGTGGTCTTCGGTGCAACGCCTGTGCTGCCGATATCAATCTGTGCCTCCGCCTCTTGTTTGGCGTAGCCTGTTCCGTCCACGGCGGTGGCATCAACCTGCACGACATTGACGAAAGTGCCGTCTGTTGCAGCCCTCACATCGTATTCAA
>JAJRAX010000107.1 GCA_028679775.1 Methanothrix sp.
ATCCGACATAGACAGAAATCTCCTCATGCCATAAAATCGTAGTCACGAAATTTATGCGCAAAGATATAAGCCAAGAGCCCCTCCCGCCTCTTGAGGGATCAAATGAAAAAGCCAGCCATAATAGCAATCATCGCCATTGTCCTCCTGGCGGCCACCTGTTTTGCCGCGGAGGATAGCAGAATTGGCCCTGCAGCATCTGCGCAGTTCGGGCAGATCGGAAATGACACAGCCAATGCGAACAACCTGCCATTGGACAATAATACTACGAGCTATCTGAGGAACGACGCGCACTGCCACTACGTCAGCTTCACCCAGGAGTCTGAGGGCATGCAGGCTTTGCTCGATGCCATGAACTCATCCAACGTCGATCAGATAGTCCTCTTCGGCCTGCCTGTCATCAAGAAGTGGGATGACGCCGATCCACAAAGGCCGAAGTATTATGATGATGACGATTCGGAGACCTACTATTACAGCATGACTGATGTCATCCTGGCTCGTGCTGTGCTCAACCTCTCACCTGACCAGAGGAAAAGAATCCACCCATTCATCTGTGGCTTCAATCCGACAGACAAGAATTCTGTGAACCACATAAAGCTGATGATGTCGATGTACCCCGGCCTCTGGGAGGGAATCGGCGAGATCTTCGCCAGACACAACGAACTGACCCGCCTGACTCCAGGAGAGACCACAAGGGCGGATGACGGAAGCCTCGACGAGATCTATGATTACGCTGCATTTGCCGGCTTGCCGATATGGATTCATAACGACATAGGGACGACATCTTTGAGGGAGCCGGTCTACCTCCACGAGATCAGCAATGCGGTATCGGGGCACCCGAACACGTGCTTTGTCTGGTGTCACGCGGGCCAGGGCAGGAATCTGAACATCACCACACTCAAGAGCGACGTTGAAGGGATGCTGGGGAGAAACAAGAATCTGTGGGTTGATGTATCCTGGATCGTCTATGATAATGTGATAGCTCCTGGGGGCGAGCCGAAGGACGAATGGGTGGAGCTGATAGAGAAATATCCGGATCGGTTCATGATCGGCTCAGATAAAGTCGGGTCCTTTGGCGCGGCTTACGAAAAGGAGATCGACAAGTACGAGCCGCTCCTCAAGGCCCTTAAGCCGGAGACCGCAAGAAACCTGGCTCACGATAACCTGGAGAGAGTGCTGAAGAGGAGCTGAGGCTGGGCACAGGCCGAGATCCGGCACCGACGTTCTCCGATAGCTGCTCTGCAGTTCGATGACATAAAAGCTACTGTAACCTCAGGTTAGCCATAAGAAATAGCGAAGAGCCATTATCCTTCAGTCGGAGGGAACTCGGCTATTATCTCCCGGCCCCTCAGAACAGGCAGATCCATCTCTGCTAAAATTGCCTCCATCCTCTTTCTCTCTGCAGAGCGAAGGGACTTCCTGTCAAGGTAAGCATAAGCGGCATTCGATCTGCTGCAGGCCTCCTCCACTACCTCGCGATTGATCCCAGCCATCTGGTAGTTGGAGAAGAGATGGCCGAAGGCAACAGACGACTTGAATATCAGGTCCGTCTGCCTGGCGACATAATGCCCGCCACCAAATCCCAGGAACGTTGGACGCGCTTCATCCACCTCATCCTCCAGGTCCAGAATCGCCCTGGCTACCACCACTCCAGCCTCCCGGTCCTGCCATTCCTTCAGAGTGCTGCCGATCTCAGCAAAGAAGCATGGAGTCTTGATGTCTGTAGGCCCGTGATGGGTGGCCTCAGCAGATATCGCATAGCCGGACGGAGCCGCTTTAGCAATGTTATGCAAAAATGAACTCAGCCCACCGGCTGCCGCCGTGGAAAGCGCCGCCTGACCGTCTTGAAGGATGCCTGTGAAGTGCCCGCCGAGCCACGGCAAAGCCGCTTTTGCCTCATGCCGACTGGCAAAAACGATCATCTCCGGATTCAAGCCGATAGATGCCAGCCGATCATCCAGTCCCAGCAGAGCCGTCTGTCTGCCATCATGAACCACCAGCCGCCACCGGCCGAAAGATAGATAGCCCTCCTGGCTCTGCCATTGCCTCATCTCCAGGAGACGCTCAAAAATATTGAGGCTTGCCGGGTCCGCCCGGGAGCAGACCACGACAGTCTCTGCCGACAATGCTTCTCCTCAGATCTCTTTCTCGATGTTTAGCATCTTGGCAACCATCGGAGCATAATCGATCTTGTTGGCCTTGATCTCTGTCAAGGGCATGATCACGAGCATGGGCCGCTCCTTTATTAGCCCCTTCTCAGATAGAGCGCGCAATTCCTTGTCCATGCGACTCTTCAGCTCCGGATAACCTGTAGACAGGAAGGATCCAAAGATCTCGCCAGGTTGCAGATAGCTGAACAGCGGCGCTCCGATTCTGCGGAATGCCTGATAGACAAGAGAGAGATCCTCGCGATCGTGGCCATGCCGAATGCGCACATGATAAAATGACATCAGCTCGCAGCAGATCTTCTGCCAGTCCACATAGGCCTCGCGGTTCAACAGGCCACTCTGGAAGAACTTGGTCCGCTTTCCTGAGATGGTTGGCCTTGAAATTCCAGTTCTCCTGGATAACTCCAGGTCAGAGAGCATGGGATACTTAACAAAGGCGTAGAGCGTGAGCTTATCCTTCTCTGTGAGACGAGAGTCTTCAGACAACGCCGATTTAGGAGATGTGACCTCCAGAGGTAGATCAGATCTGGTGAGATCAAACAGCCCGTTCACCGCGAGTGCCGCATCTGCAGAGTAATTGGAGACCTGGAACGGATAATGGAAATACTGAATGTCCTCGACGTAATCGTTTCTGAAGTATTCGTCGATGATCGGATCGAAGTTCACTCGGAAATCGGTGAGGCTCTTGGAGTAGAACGTCGAAACTGAATCTGTATCCGTTGCGGTATGAGAGACGCAATTGGGATACTTCACCCAGTTTTGGAATGATGGCGATCCCAATCTTACCTCAAACGGCGCAGTTGGACTGTACTTTACAAAGACTGAGGTCAGGATTTCGGCACCGACAGCTTCTCCGGATGGAACATTTAAAAGTTTAATGAGCTTCCAATCTCTAAACTTTCTTTTGCTCTTGAATATGGTTGAGCGATCAACGCCAATATTTGAAGCGAGATCTATGTCACTAAGTCCCGGATATCTGGCAAGACCGTAAAGAACTAACCTTTCCTTTGATGTCAATTTTAGCTGCATTCGCATAACGTATACATATTATAAGTATTTATAGATTGCTTAATCTTAGATTTCCGGATATATCTTTCCTTCATATTCAATGGATAAGAAGTCCAATTTTGCCAGAATTCAACTCGTTGCCCAAGGAGTCCCCATCTCTTCAGGGTAGGGAAGAATTGGGCTGTCCCGTGCGATAGCTATATTAACCATTGACGATTATATACAATACTATGCTTCAGACCTTGTTGG
>JAJRAX010000108.1 GCA_028679775.1 Methanothrix sp.
AGCGCGCCTATTGAGCTATTTTTTGAGATGGTTAGAACCTAACCTCCCGGATTTAGTAGACGCATTAGCTGGCTGATCTCAATTATAAACCTCCCTTTTTAAAAAATATGATTTCGGTATGGGTCAATTTTTGTCTCATGGAGAGAAATTCTACTTTTGTCCAATTTCGAGACTTTAGATGCAAAGCCCCCTAGCCCACTCAGAACAGCGAGGAACCAAAAAATTGTTACAGGAACGTTGAAGGTCACCGACCACTCACCGTTCATTATCAGGCCGTGGCATTTGCAGCTTCGGTCGGATAATAGCCGTCGGGAATGCCTTCAAGTATTCCATCGCCTTTGATGATCGGCGGGTAGATGAAGACCCCATGAGAATCCAGGTCGTAGTCCAGCCCCAGGAACCTCTGCAGGTACTCCTGATGCAATTCCTCCGGATCCAGTGTTATCTCATCGGGATGAAAGATCCTGGCAAGATATGCTGCACCGATCAGGCCTTTGGTGGCATCATTTCTGAGATTTCCATTGATGATGTAAACATGATCGTTTTTCACCGCACTGAGGTTGGCATACTCCGGCCTGCTCTTGAAGCCCTGCAAGGCCTGAGAAATGCCTGCAATATCATCTGAATCGTATCCAATGGGCGGAGTGAGAACAATGGTGATGAATATTATATAATCCGGATCACATTCTATAACCCATTCCGGATCTACCTCAACTCTGTAGGACGATTTCAGATAAGCGGGAAGATCCTCAGCTATGCTTCTGCCGCCTGCAAGTGTGACCATCTGGCTCAGGGTGTCGATCTTGGCATAGGTGAACAGCGACTTATCACCCTCTTTGGGAAGGGACGCAATCAGCACGCTCGGCTTTTCTGCAGCGCTCATGTTCATAGTGACAGACCTGATCTCATCGATCTTGCTGATATGCCAATCGATGTATTCCTCGGCCTCATCTCTCGCATTCATGATGTAGCCCAGCTTATGAACCGCATCTGTGAACGATGATTCTTCGGGATTGATCAGGTCGGGATAATAGAGCCCAGCAAAAACAACGGCAACGCCTGGCATCTTCGCCTCTTTCTCAGCGGTGTTGTTTGAGAAGGTGAGAAGAAGGTCGGGATTGAGGCTTAAGGCCAGTTCATAATCCGGGTCCTTAACCGGAGAGAAGCCGGACACACTGGTCTTCTTGACTAGCTCTGGAAATTCCTTCTCAGATTTGGACATGGCCAGGTCCACGCCAACCACTTTATCAGTTCTCTTAAGTATCATCATCATCTCGGAATTGTCCAGATGCTCAACGATTGCTCTCTCTACAGGCAACCTGACAGTAACAGGCTTTGCATTGCCGTCCAGGATCGTAAGGCTCTCCTCTGAATCATTGATGATCTTTTCCACCTGGGCTATGTCCTCTTCATCAACTTTGCCATCATAGTTGGCATCCGCCAGCATCGTCGGATCTATTGTTCCATTTATTATTCCATTTAGCTGATCTATGTCATACTGATCGATTGCGCCGTCCATGTTGGCGTTGCCGAAGATATGCAGGACATAACTTCCTGAACTCGCCGGCAGCACCAAGCCGCATAATACCAGCATTGCCATTAAGTGTCTCATCTTTTAGAGTCTCCTGCTGCCTGATGATCCCCGTTCTGCCCGAATGCAAACGAGCACATTCAGGATTGCAGCAGCTATTCTAAATATGTATTGCTATTTAATCATAACTAATTTCGAAGAATTATTACTAAGTTGTTGCCAAGATGATCAATCCATTATTGATCCTCACAGCCGTCCGTACATTCGCACGTGCTCCCAGGCCCTGTGAGCCTCAGGGAATCGCTCCTTTCTGGTATAGATGGCCTCGTCCTCCCGACGATACAGCTTTCGGTCCTCGCCAACAGGGCAGACCTTTATGCATATCCCACAGGGAGAGGTGCCATGGCTGTTCAGCTCTGCGCTGTTGGCGACGCAGCTATTTTTATCTGTGAGCCCCTTCGGGTAGTCCCTTTCGTCCAATGCTCCAGCCGGGCACATCCTCACGCAACGCATGCATCGGGTGCACAGGCTATCGACTAGCAAGGGATCAGCGGAAAGCTCCGCTTCTGTGAAGACCGAGCCGAAGCGCACCCTTGGACCGAACTGGCGCGTGAGCAGCATGTTGTTCGTACCGAAATTGCCGAGACCCGCCAAAAAGGCAGCATGTCTGTGAGAGAAGAAGGCCAGGGGTTTTTTTAGAAGGGCCTTGATTCCGACATATCCGTCCCTCGGAACGAATACTGACGGATGGCCACGCTCGTTTAGGAAATTCGCTAGCCTGTAGGTGTGCTGGTCCAGAAGAACGTTGACTGTGTTGTACATCTCCCGATACCAAACGGATGGCGAGGTCTCAAGCACCGGCAGGCTGATGGGCAGACCAATCACGATAACCGATTTGGCCTCAGGAAAGATAGACTGGGGATAAAACTCCTCAGGCATCCAGGGATGCATTGGCGGATCGCTCCAGCGCGTGACGCCTGCCACTCCAACCAGAGGGATCTCCATTCTGCTGCACCATTCGCCAATAGCCATCTTCAGATCCTCGTTCATAGATAAAATATTGGCTGCCTAAACGGATTAAAGTCTCTGCTCGAAACCCCTGAAGGAAAATGTTATATAGTTTTTCATTCTTGATAATGATATATCTGCGAACAACGAGATGGTTCATGCAAGAAAGACGCGGCCCTTGCCGAGGATGGTGGTAGACTATGATGAGAGAGACTGAGGAAAACGAGATGAGAATTAAGGAATATGATTCGAGATACAACCGATTTGCTCCATCATGCGGCGCTGTGGATCGGAGGGAATGCACCATGATGAAACACATTATCCTGGCCGAGATTCGAAGATCCAATGCTCCGGCCTGGGTGGCGGACGAGCTGGACAAGAAGCTCAATTGCCACGACTGCAAGAGCCTCCTTTCACATTGATCCGGCGAGATCACTATATGATCGATTCTGATTATGAGTTGCTGGACAATATCATTAAAAGATATGATGGTATAGAAGGATCCCTGATCCAGCTCCTCTTAGATCTGAATAGCGAGCTGCACTGGCTCTCCAAAGATGTCATTTGGCATCTTTCCCAGAGGATTGGAATTCCGAGGAGCCAGATATTCAGGGTGGCCAGCTTCTACAAAGCCATTAGCCTCACTCCTGTAGGCCGCCACAGGATATCTGTCTGCATGGGAACAGCCTGCCAGGTGCGAGGTGCAGAGAGATTGCTCGACACTACCGAATCGAGACTTGGCATAATACCAGGACAGACTACCAAGGACCGCAATTTCACACTCAATCGGGTCAATTGCCTGGGATGCTGCGCCATTGGCCCTGTAATGGTTGTAGATGATGATTATCATGGCCGGATGAACTCCAAGAGGACAGAGAAGATTCTAAACGCGCTTGGGGCTGAATAGTCGATGCCGCTTTATTGAGACAGCTCCGATGATTAAAAGAGGATAAATGGAGACGAGATGGAAAGACTGACATCAAGAGAAGTGGCAATCTGCACAGGCACGGGATGTCTCGGCCTCGGTGCAGCAAAGGTGGTCAGCGCTTTCAAAATTGAGATAGAGAAAAGAGATCTGCAAAAAGATGTTCGCATCAAAGAGACCGGATGCCCGGGCTTTTGCGAGAAGGGCACTCTTGTGGTTGTGCATCCGCCGGGCGTCTATTACATGGGCGTGCAACCTGAGGACGTGCAGGAGATCGTGGAAGAGACTATTCTCAATGGCAATCTCGTAGGACGATTGCTTTACACGGATCCCGCTACAGGCAAAAAAGCAATTCGAGAAGATGATATCCCATTTTATAGCCACCAGATGAGGCTTTTAATAAAAGATAATATAAAAATAAATCCTAAAAACATAGACGACTACATTGCCCTCGGCGGATATGGCGCATTGTCTCGCGTCCTATCGCAGATGAGGCCCCAAGAGGTGATTGACGAGATAAAAAGCTCAGGCCTGAGAGGAAGGGGGGGAGGCGGATTTCCCACAGGGCAGAAATGGCAATCGACGAGAGACGCCCCTGGCGAAATCAAGCATGTGATCGTCAATTGCGACGAGGGAGATCCTGGAGCCTTCATGGATCGAGCCCTCATGGAGGGCAACCCGCATAGCGTTTTGGAGGGCCTGATAATTGGAGCCTATGCGGTAGGGGCACACAGCGGCTACATCTATGTGAGGATGGAGTATCCTCTGGCAGTGCAGAACGCGAGGATTGCCCTGAAGCAGGCCCGTGAGAAGGGCTTTCTCGGAAAGAACATCCTCAGCAGCGGGTTTGACTTCGATGCGTCAGTTCATAGAGGAGCAGGAGCCTTTGTCTCAGGAGAGTCAACCGCCCTCATGAACGCCCTGGAGGGAAAAGTGGGCGAGCCCAGGCCCAAGTACATCCATACCTCAGAGTGCGGAGTCTGGAACAGGCCGAGCGTTTTGAACAATGTTGAAACATGGGCTAATATCCCGCTGATCATCAACCGGGGGAGCGCATGGTTCTCCTCCATCGGAACGAAAAGAAGTAAAGGAACCAAGATATTCTCATTGGTTGGAAAGGTCAACAACACCGGCCTGGTTGAAGTTGCCATGGGCATAAGCCTGGCCGACATAATCTACAAGATCGGTGGCGGAATTCCCGGAGGAAAGAAGCTCAAAGGCGTTCAGACCGGCGGGCCCTCCGGAGGAATAATTCCTGCAAAAGACCTGCAGACTCCGGTGGACTTTGACGAGCTGACGCTGCTCGGCTCCATGATGGGGTCAGGCAGCATCATCGTCATCGATGAGGATACCTGCGTCGTGGATCTGGCCCGCTACTTCGTCGATTTTCTCTGCGACGAGTCCTGTGGCAAATGCACTCCCTGCCGGGAGGGCCTGAAACGGTTGCGAGAGATCCTGGACGGCATCGTTTCCGGAAGCGGCAGCGAAGGAGACCTGCAGCTCATGAAGGAGATTGCAGGGGTGATGAAGAAGGCGTCTCTTTGTGCTTTGGGCCGCTCGGCAGCTAATCCGGTCTTGAGCAGCATGACCTACTTTTCCGAGGAGTATGCCGCCCATATAATCGAGAAAAGATGCCCAGCTCTCGCCTGCAAAGCGCTCATTTCATACTGCATTGAGCCCAAACTCTGCATAGGATGTGAGCTATGCAACAAGAACTGTCCTCAAAAAGCAATCCGGCAGGAGCACGACATTTCGGTGATCGATCAATCCCTCTGCACCCGATGCGGCATCTGTTTTGATATCTGTCCGCCCAAAGCCATGGCTGTAAAGAAGATCTCCCAAGGACAAAGCCGGCCAGCCGACCACAGTAGCCTCAACACCAACCTCAAAAGCAGCCTCAACAGGAGCAGGAAGGCATGACCAATCTGATGATCAAGATCGATGGCATTGAGATGGAGATCGACGAAAAAGGATGCCCGACCACAATTCAGGAGGCAGCAAAGCTTGCCGGCATCCATATCCCGACATTATGCCATCATCCCTCTCTCGAGCCTTATGGATCTTGCCGGCTGTGCACTGTGAAAATCGAAAGAAACGGAAAAAAGAGGTTCGTCACCGCCTGCAACTATCCTCTGGAGGATGGGCTCGTTGTCGATACCTACTCGGCTGATGTCATAAGCATCAGGAAGATGATACTTGAGCTTCTCCTTGCCAGGTGCCCTGAGGAGAAGAGAATTCAGGAGATGGCGAAAGAGTACGGGATCATCAGGCCGCGATTCTTGCCGGAAGACAAAGGCTGCATTCTCTGCGGATTATGCCACAGGGTCTGCGAGGAGCTGGTCGAGGTCTCTGCCATAAATGTCCAGAATCGCGGCACTGTCCGGGATGTGGACACGCCCTATGGAGAATTGTCAGAAGACTGCATCGGATGCGGAGCATGTGCCCTGGTATGCCCCACAAATTCTCTGCGAGATAGAAGAAACATCTACCCAATAACTCCTGCCGAGATCATAGAACTCGAAGAGGAATTTCTTGGAAGATCGGATGATAGCGATCTTGGCGTTTGCAGAGATATGTTTTCAGGCAAGAGCGAGATAGATGGGCAGGATGGAGGGATGGCGACATCAATTCTGCTTCGAGGAATCGAGAGCGGGATATTGGATGCTGCAATAGTAGTAAAGAGAGACGTGATCTACGGGGCAGATGCAGTCTTCGCAGACGACGCTGATCTGATTTTGCAGGCAAGGGGGACGAAGTACGCGCGGGTCTCGGTCATCGCACCGCTTCTGGACGCCCTGAAGAGAGGTAAAAGGAGAATTGCCGTTGTCGGCACGCCCTGCCAGATCCGGGTAGTGAGAAAGCTACAGAGCTATGGCTATTTTGCCCAGTATTATCCGGATATTGAGATCTATCTCATCGGCCTATTCTGTTTCGAGAGCTTTGATTATGTTGCACTCAATCGCCACATCCGAGAGCTTTTCGGCATAGATCTGGCCGGGGCCGATCGGGTTCAAATCGCCAAAGGAAAGTTCATAGTGACTGCCGAGGGGATAGAACACTCCTGTCACGTAAAAGAGCTGAGAAGCCTCGTGAGAGAGGGCTGCGGGTTTTGTGGAGATCTGACGAGCAGGCTCGCAGACATCTCCATAGGCTCGATAGGAAGCCCCGAAGGATTCTCGACTGTGATCGTGAGATCCGAAAGAGGGGAGATGCTGCTGGAAGGCGTCCAGTTTGAGAGAAGCGAGACAAAAATAGATGAGATAGCAAAGCTCGCAGGGATTAAAAAGAAAAATGCAGAACGGAACTTTGCCGAGATCCTGGCAGGGCTGCCAGAGAGCCACGAGGCAGCGGGGAGAGAAAGCACCCAGAATCAGGCAGTTTGCGGCAATCTGGGCATTTCGTCTTGAGAGCAGAGGACCGCCCGATATTTGAGCCCTACAATTTTGACCATCATCGCCACTTTTTCGCTCGAAAGATCTATACCGGAACAGTCCCAAGGAGATCTCATGGACTACTCATTCAAGCGTGGCTTCAAGCCCGACCTACAGCGAATTCACAGTGTTCTGACCGAGGAATTCCCCTGCGAGATCACAGAGGAGGACTGCAAGCTCCTCCTAAGCTTTGGTGCACTGAAGAACATCCGGGTCTGGATTGATGGCAAAAAGCTCAATGTGACCACGGAATCCGATACCACCGTCGGCGATCAGGTCATCCTGGACACAAACAAACGCTTCCGGAACTTCCTTGAGAAGGCTACAGGCTACACAGCCAAGCAGAGACTGCAGATGGCCAAAAAAGAGGTTGCAAAGACTCCCGGCTAGCGGACTGAGAAGCCTTGGAAAGGAATCTGAGAAGGACGACGAATGCAGATCAGTAGATGGTCAGCCTGCCCTGCACAAACTGCTCCACCAGATCCCCTGTGCTCTCCAGCCAGTAGTCGAGAATGCCGTTGACCTTCGCCTCTTTTGCGGGCGTCAGCGTCCCATCGCCAGAGATCTGAGAAGCCCGTAAAAGCGGCTGGCTGATGGGCGAGCCTATCTTGCTGACTAAAGTCACACAGGCCTCATCAACCCAATCAAGCTCAGCAATATCAGCTGCTGCCTTGGCGGCCAGCACATTGTAGATCTTGCCCACATGGCTCACGGGATTCTTTCCAGCTATCGCTTCCATCGTCATGGACCGCATGGGTGTGATCAGGCCGTTGCCCCGATTGCCCCGGCCTGTCGCCCCGTCATCTCCCATTTCGATTGATGTGCCTGTCACCGTGAGGTAGATGTTCTCCAATGAGTCCGCGCAGTTCACACAGACCTCGACTTCCCCGGCCTGTTGAGACGCCCGACCGGCCTTTAGCTTCCTCATCACCGCCTCCCGGACGGCCTCCTTGGCCCGATCATACTCCTCTCGCGAATTTATGAATCTGGAGACCATAGCCACCGCAACCACGACAGTCAGCTTCCCTTCGCCCCGCACCGCCATGAGCTTGATGTCTTCTCCGGCCCCAGGCACGCTTCTTACCACATCTTCCAGATCCAGCACAAGCTGTTCGGTCTCGCTTAACGGCGCATAGCCGACGCCAATTGATGTATCATTGGCGCCCTTGCCTAGAAGACTCCGAAGCTCCGGCGCGCCCTCCTCCAGGCGCGGCTCTACATCAAACAGCTCCAGGTGCTTCAGGGTCTTTTTGAGATGCGAGGCAGTTGCCTCCCGGACGATATCGGTCAAGGACGAAGTCGTGGTCCGGCTGGCCCTTCCTCCCACAACCACAGCAGGGGGCTTTTTGATGCTGCCGCCCGAATAGCAGGGAGCACTCTGGCCGGCGATGATCAGAACCTTGTCAACATTATGATGCAGGATCTGGCCGAACTCGTCGAGATAGAACCGACAAAGAGAGCGAGAGATGGCCTCAGATATTCCGTCAGCCAAAGTATCCGGATGGCCAAGGCCCTTTCTCTCCACCACCTCATAGAGCAGCGGTTCATGCTTATTCAGGAGAATCATGGAAAATCACATGATACAATTGGAGGTATTATCATTAATATCTTGTCCGATTCAGACTAGTAGGTATCCAGACCAGGAGGTATTAATAATCCCAAATACAAGTGACCATAGATGAAGACAATTATTATTCTTGTAAGCCTACTGGCGGCAGTCTCTCTAGCCGCTGCATATACACCAGAACAACAGGCAACAATCGACGGAGTGCGCCTGTCCTTCCAGCTCGGCCAGGCATACGAAAAAGCCGCCCAGGGACAGGACATTGCGACATTCAATTCCCTGGTTGACGAGTGGAATTCATGGGTCGTCACGAACTTCGGAAACGATGCCACTTTGATCATGAAAAAGATGACAACGCCTGTCGATTTACAGAAGCCCTATGCTGCAGCCAACAATACCACCGGCAATGGCATAACCCATGAGATAGACGGCACCTCGAAATACACCGCAAACGATGTCAATCGTATGTCAGACCAGGCCATTGCAAAATATGCCGCATCAGAGCAGGGAAAGGTCACCGGCTCGGAATACCTGGGTGGTATCTGAGCTAGAAAACCTAATGTGACTTCCTCCCATGCCCCTGAAGGGGCAGGGCTTCCTTGCTTCATCGAGCACGCGGAGCGAAAGTAATGAAAGGGTTACGATTCATCCCATCCCCTGAAGGAGATGGGTCTTCTCTACCCATTTACCCCAACGTTATAAGCGGACCACCCAGCCTCAGGAATGAATTTATAAGCTTGAAAAACTGAAAGCTTTCTTATATGAGTCAAACATCGGCCATTCCCGGTCAAGAGACCATTCAAGAGTCGTATATCAAGAGGATAGCCGCACTGCAGTCCGACAACAAGTGCCTCTCCGACGAGCTGGAGACCACCAAGATGGAGAGGGAAGAGGTAAGAGCCAAGCTCTTCGAGTCCCTCATTGCCAACAAAAAATTTCTGCGAGAGGTGGAGCGGCTAAAGAAAGAAAATATAACCCTCAAGAGGATGCCGCTGTTCCTGGCCACGGTATTGGAGATGGGGCCTGATTATGCTCTGCTCCGACAGCACGGAAATAATCAGGAGTTCATCACCACCGTCCCAGTAGAGCTCTTGCCATTCATTCAGCCCAACTCCCGAGTGGCCATTAACAACTCACTCACCATCGTTCGCGTACTCGATCGCTCGGTAGACGTCAGAGCCAAGGTAATGGAGCTTGTGGAGGCCCCCGATATCTCCTACGAACAGGTGGGCGGCCTGGAGGAGCAGATCCAGGAGATCAGGGAAACGGTAGAGCTGCCCCTCACAAATCCAGCAATATTCCAAGATATTGGCATCGAACCACCGAGAGGCGTCCTGCTCTACGGATTGCCGGGAACCGGCAAGACCATGCTGGCCAAGGCCGTTGCTCATGAATCCAATGCCACATTTATCCATATGTCAGGCTCAGAGCTGGTCCACAAGTTCATAGGAGAGGGCGCACAGCTCGTTCGCGACATATTCCAGATGGCTCGCGAGAAGGCTCCAAGCATCATATTCATTGACGAGATCGATGCCGTTGGAAGCATCCGAACCCATGACGGCACCACTGGAAGCGCCGAGGTCAACCGCACAATGATGCAGCTTCTGGCAGAGATGGACGGATTTAGAACCAGAGGGGACATCAAGATAATCGCCGCCACCAACAGAATAGATATCCTTGATCCTGCGCTTCTGAGGCCAGGACGCTTTGACAGGATCATTGAGATTCCCATGCCGTCCTTAGAAGGCAGGCTCAAGATCCTGGAAATTCATTCCCGCAAGATGAGGAAGGATGAGGATGTGAACCTGGAGGAGATCGCTAAAGAGACAGACGAAGCGAGCGGAGCCGACCTCAAGGCCATTGTTGTGGAAGCGGGCATGAATGCTCTGAGGAGAGGTGCATCCAGCGTTGCAAGAAGCGATTTCGAGGCAGCCGTAGCAAAGGTGCTAGGGGATGAGATCGAGGGATCTGAGGAAGCCCTGAGGATGTTTTCCTAGGCGGCTTAAAGCTGCCTTTTTATATTATTTTTGTAATTTTGTTTTCTATTATTTATAATTTTATATAATATTATCTCGGCAATCTATGGTCTCAGCAGACGTTGTATTGTCCCAGCCATTCCGGAAATGTTTAAGTATCAATTCTCTATCCATGCACTGATGAATCTTACTGCAGTGGTTGACATGACCGATCCTGTTCTTCTGGCCGACTGGCTCCAGCGAACAGTGGATTCGCTAACAGGCAGACATGTTGACCTAGTATTCATCCAAATTATGGCAAACACCATCAGCAACATAGATCTGACAACTACAGTCGTAAATATAATATTTGTATTAATAATAGCAATATTGACCAGCACTGCGGCGCGCATTGTGGACCGCATGCTGATAAATTACATTCCAACCGTTGTCTCCAAGGTACAGGTGAAGATAGACGAGACCATGCAGCTCATGATGCGCAGGCTGGTTTCTGCCACCATCTATGTAATCGGCTTGATGCTCATCGTCTATCAGATACCTCAACTGAGAAGCCTTGTCACGGCTATTGTAGCTGGTGCCGGTATTGCAGGTCTCGCCATCGGCTATGCAGCCAAGGACTCCCTCTCCAACTTCACCTCCAGCATCTTCATTGCCGTCTTTCAGCCATTCCGGGTGGGCGACTCGGTAGACTTCCGGGGAGAATACGGCCAGATAGAGGACCTGACTCTGAGGCACACTGTAATTCGAACTACCGACAGCAGGAGAATCATCGTTCCCAATAGTATCATGAGCATGGAGCCGATCATCAACTGGTCGATTCGTGAGCCTGAGATCAACTGGATAGTGGACTTCGATCTGGCCAAAGCGTCAGACATTGACCGTGCTAGAGAGATAATCACCAAGATTGCAAAGGGCCACCCTAAAGTTCTAAAGGACCGGCCCATGAGTGTGCTGCTCATAAATTCAAAGTACTCGGAACTCACATTACGGCTAGAGGTTCCAGTTCCCAGCAGAGACGTGGCCAAGGGGATAGGCTGCGATATCAGAGAGGCTGTAAAAAAGGAGTTCGAGGTGCAGGGCATTCCTCCAGCACCCTGGCCCGAATAAGATTCATTTGGGAACTATCTTAATTTGAATTGCTCCTGAAACCTCTTGATCTCGTCACTCACATTCTCCCTGGCGACCACAGAAGATATGGCGCAAAGAGCATCCGCACCGGCTCCTATGACCTGAGAGGCATTGGCATGATTGATGCCGCCGATGGCAACCAGTGGGATATCTACCTGATCTCGAATCTCCTCGATCAGCCTGATGCCCGCAGGCTTTCCTGCGTCCAGCTTGGTGGCGGTCTGGAAGATGGGTGAGACGCCCAGGTAATCTGCTCCCTCACTCTCCGCTTGCACGGCCTCGGCCAGATTGTGGACTGTGACGCCGATGACTTTCTCGGGTCCCAGCAGCCTTCTAGCCTGCAGGCACGGCATATCGGTCTGCCCCACGTGAGCGCCATCGGCCTCCACTGCCAGAGCTATGTCCAGGCGATCGTTGATGAGAAAGAGGCAGTCTCCGTCCAGGCAGATCTCCTTTAACACCAGCGCCTCCTCGTACATCTGAAGGGTTTGTGCGTTCTTGTTTCTGTACTGGACGACCTCTACTCCACAAGAGACGGCAGAGAGGACATCGCTCTCATTCCCGGCCCGGCTCAGTTTGCTGTCAGTTATAAAGTAGTATCCCTTCAATTTCCTCATTCTTCCGTCCTCTGCATTCGATCTACTGTTTCGCCGTCCAGATGGTACACGGCATCAAAAAGCCTCTCCTTGAAGCTGCCCGGGCCCTGGGCCTTTTCGGCGGCCAATTCGGCTGCAACCTCATAGCAAACGAGGCCAGCGAGAGAAGCGGCGACGAGGTCCTTTTCGACAGCCGCAAACGTTCCAATTACCGAGGTTGCCATGCATCCAGTTCCCACGATATTGGCCATCATGGGATGACCGTTTTTCACAAGCACCGCCCTCGTACAATCGGCCACAATGTCCTCTTTGCCGGTGATTACAGCAGTACAGTTCCTCTTCTTAGCCAGGTCTCGCGCGATCTCCTGCAGATCCCTGTCAACCGCCGAGGCGTCCACGCCCTTTGTGACAACCCTCTCACCGGCAACGCTGGCGATTTCGGAAGAGTTGCCCTTGATGATATTCACCCGCACGCAATCCAGGATCTCAGCGCATTTATCATCGCGAAATTTGGTGGCTCCAGCGCCACAGACATCCAATACCACAGGTATTCCCTTTCGGTTGGCACTCTTTCCAGCAAGTATCATTGCCTGCACAAAATCAGAGGTCAGAGTGCCGATATTCAGTACCAAGGCGTTGGCTATGCCAGTCATATCTGCGACCTCTTCTTTGGCATGAGCCATAACCGGTGAGGCTCCAAATACCTTGACGATATTGGCGCAATCGTAGATGGTGACCCAGTTGGTGAGGTGGTGCACGAGCGGTTTTTCCGTTCTCACTCGGCCTAGACAAACAGATGCAATGCTCTTCACAGACAGCCTCCAGTAGAGTTTTCTACAAGCGAGTAGTATCAACATTTATGGATTTTCCTCCTAAGGCAAGGGGCTTGAAGGAACTGGATGGAGCCATAGTGATGGCTGTCGCAGAGAGGAGCGATGAGGGCGTAGTTGCACTCTCCGGCGGGGTTGATTCGGCATTGGTTGGCCGGCTGGCCGGCAGGCAGTGCGTAGTGGTGGGCGTCTCCGGCTCGCATGACCTCCTGCGCGCCCGGCTCGTTGCCGGTGAGCTCAGCTTAATACTGCATGAGGAACTGATAGACCAGGACGATATCGAGGAGGCCCTGCGCCAGGTATTAGCTGTCATTCCCGATAAAGATCCTGTCAATGCCTCCATTGCCACAACGCTATATTTTGTGAGCCGCTGGGCCGGACGGAACGAAGAGGAGCGCATCCTGGCCGGGCAGGGAGCGGACGAGCTATTCGGCGGATACTCTCGATACCTGCATACAAAGACCCTCGCCAAGGATATGGAAGAGGATTTCGAGAAGCTGCCCAGGCAGATCGCCAGGGATCAGGCCGTGGCCGGGCTCTTTGGAGCTTATTTCTCTTTGCCCTACCTGGACCCAAGAGTGGTGAATGCTGCCCAAGCCATTCCCGCAGAGTTGAGGGTGA